>NZ_SISL01000622.1:0-2728 GCF_004307965.1 Verrucosispora sp. SN26_14.1
GGCCCGACGCCACCGTGGCCGACGGCGGGCCGGTGCCGGTCGCCCGGCCACTCCGCAGACACCGAGCCGCGCCGGCCGGAATCTGCCGGCCGCCATCGCCGTCGGGGCCAGCCTCGGCGCTGTCACCCTGTTGCCGCTCTTCCTGTACACCCCGGCGTTCCTGTTGCTGATCGCGGCGGCCTACGGCGTGGGCATCTGGGAGATGTCCCGGGCGGTACGCCGTGGCGGCGCCCGGGTCCCGTTGATCCCGATGATCGCCGGTGGCGTGCTCACCGTCACCCTGGCCTGGTTCGCCGGCCTGGACGCGCTCCTGCTCGGCCTGCTGGTCACCCTCGCGGGCACCCTGGTCTGGCGGCTCGGGGACGGTGTCGCCGGCCTCCGGCGGGACATGACCGCGGCCACCCTCATCGCGGTGTACGTGCCCTTCCTCGGCGGCTTCGCCGCGCTGCTCGCCGCCTCGCCCGGGGACGGCCCGCTGCGGGTGCTGGTCACCCTGGTCGCGGTGGTGCTCTCCGACACCGGCGGCTACGCGGCCGGCGCCAACTTCGGCAAGCACCCGATGGCGCCGACGATCAGCCCGAAGAAGTCCTGGGAGGGGCTGGTCGGCTCGATGGGCGCGGCAGCGCTGGGCAGCGCCGTGCTGCTCTGGTTGCTGTTCGACGTGGCCCCCTGGTGGGGTGCGGTGTTCGGGATGGCGATCTCGGCGGCGGCGGTCCTCGGTGACCTCGCCGAGTCCATGATCAAGCGCGATCTGGGCGTGAAGGACATGAGCAACCTGCTGCCCGGGCACGGCGGGCTGATGGACCGGCTCGACTCGGTGCTGTTCGCGGTGCCGACCGCGTACCTGCTGCTCGTCGTCTTCGTGCCGGCGGTGAACTGAGGCATGGACCACGCCGGGGTGCCCGGGTCGCGCAGGGGGTGGGAGCGTCTCTGCTCCCTCCGGACGGGTGCGTTCCTCGGCGGGCGTGCCAGACTGGACGTGCCATGACGAGTCTGCCCCTGATCCCGGTCGACCCGGACGCGCCCGGCGCGCGCCGGGCGGCGATGCCCCCGCAACACCTCGCCGACCTCGACCTGAACGGTCGCAAGGAGTTGGTGACGGAGCTGGGGGAGCCGGCCTTCCGGGCCCGCCAGATCTCCACCCACTACTTCGGCCGCCTGGTGCGGGACCCGGCGCTGATGACCGACCTGCCGGCGGCGTCCCGTGACCGGCTCGCCGACCGGCTGCTGCCCCGGCTGCTCAACCCGATACGCGAGATGGCCTGCGACGACGGGGCGACCCGAAAGGCGCTCTGGCGGCTGCACGACGGCTCGCTGGTGGAGAGCGTGCTGATGGGCTACCCGGACCGGGTCACCGTCTGCATCTCCAGCCAGGCCGGATGCGGCATGGCCTGCCCGTTCTGCGCCACCGGCCAGGCCGGGCTGACCCGCAACCTGTCCACCGCCGAGATCGTCGACCAGGCGGTGTACCTGGCCGGGGTGGCCGCCTCCGGCGCCGTCGCCGGGTCACCGCCGAGACTCTCGCACGTGGTCTTCATGGGCATGGGGGAGCCGCTGGCGAACTACAACCGGGTGATCGCGGCGATCCGTCGGTTGGTCGCGCCGGCCCCCGAGGGCCTCGGTCTGTCGCAGCGCCACATCACCGTCTCCACCGTCGGCCTGGTGCCGGCCATCAACCGGCTGGCCAGCGAAGACCTGTCGGTGACTCTTGCGTTGTCGCTGCATGCGCCCGATGATGAGCTGCGCGACGAACTCGTGCCGGTCAACCAGCGCTGGAAGGTTTCCGAGGTGCTGGCGGCGGCCTGGGCCTACGCGGCCCGGACAGGGCGTCGCGTGTCGATCGAATACGCGATGATCAAGGACGTGAACGACCAGCCGTGGCGGGCGGATCTGCTCGGGCGGCTGCTGGCCGGCAAGCTGGCCCACGTGAACCTGATTCCGCTCAACCCGACTCCGGGCAGCCGCTGGGACGCCAGCCCGAAGCCGGTCGAGCGGGAGTTCGTCCGGCGGTTGCGCGACGCCGGGGTGTCCACCACGGTGCGGGACACCCGAGGTCGCGAGATCGACGGGGCATGTGGGCAGTTGGCCGCCGCTGAGGACAGGGGCACCGGCCCGGCCGGGGAGATGTCAGCGTGACCGGGCGTGGCGAACGAGACCAGGAGACATAGTGGCGAGTCAGGGTCAGCGTTTCCGGCGTAAGGCGCTCCGCCGGGGCTACAAGGTTGACGAGGTGGACACTTTCCTGGACCGGGTCGAGGCGACTCTCGCGGGTCAGCCCGTCGGTGCCCCGGTGCTCTCGCAGGAGGTCCACGACGTCGTCTTCCGGGTCCGCTTCAACGGCTACGACGAGTGGCAGGTCGACCTGCACCTCGACCGGGTCGAGCGGCAGCTGGCCGAGTTGGAGGAGCGCGGCGGTACGGGTGGCGTCCGGGGCAGCGACTCCGGGATGGGCTCGTCGGACCGGATGGCGCCGCCGGACCGGATGGGTCCGCCCGACCGCATGGGTCCGCCGGACCGGATGGGCCCGCCGATGCGCGACGAGCGGGGCATGGCCCCGGTGCCGCCGATGCCGCCCCGATCGATGCCCGCACAGGCCGGCCGCTACGACGAACCGACCGGTGCCTTCGCCGGCGGGTACGACTCCCCGCGCGGCGGGTACGACGGGCCGCGTGGTGGCGGTCCGATGGGCCCCGGTGGCCCGATGGGACCGCCCGGCGGACAGATGGGT
>NZ_SISL01000623.1:0-2720 GCF_004307965.1 Verrucosispora sp. SN26_14.1
GCGCCGCCGGCACTGCCACGGCCGCCGCTCCGATCGCCACCACCGTCCCCACCACTGCCGCCCGTCCCCGCAGCGGCACCGACTCCGCCACGAAGGACGACGCCCGATGGACCAGCTGATCTCCGGGGAGACCCACGACCCGCACGCCGTGCTCGGGGCCCACCCGGCGAACGGGCGCACGGTGGTCCGCACGATGCGTCGGGGCGCGGCCGATCCGTGTCTGCTGGTCGGGGAACGGCGGTACCCGATGACCCGGGTACACGACGTCGGCGTCTTCGAGGCGACCGTCCCCGGCGAGGTCCTCGACTACCGCATCGAGGTGGACGGGCAGCCGCACGACGACCCGTACCGCCACCCGCCGACCCTGGGCGAACTGGACCTGCACCTGATCGGCGAGGGCCGACACGAGCGGCTCTGGGAGGCGCTCGGCGCCCGGGTACGCGACGACGGCGTGGCGTTCGCGGTGTGGGCGCCGAACGCCCGGGGTGTCCGGGTGGTCGGCGACTTCACCGGCTGGGCACCGGACGACGGCTGGCCGATGCGGTCGCTGGGCTCCACCGGCGTGTGGGAGATCTTCGTGCCCGGGGTGTCGACCGGCGCCCGGTACAAGTACCGCGTCCTCGGCGCGGACGGGTACTGGCGGGACAAGGCCGACCCGCTCGCCGCGTACGCGGAGGTGCCGCCGGCCACCGCGTCGGTGGTGCACCGCTCGACGTACGAGTGGACGGATGCGGACTGGCTGGCCCGGCGGGCGAGGCAGCAGCCGCACCAGGAGCCGATGAGCGTGTACGAGGTGCACCTCGGCTCGTGGCGGCCGGGCCTCGGTTATCGGGAGTTGGCCGAGCAGTTGACCGCGTACGTGGTGGAGCTGGGCTTCACCCACGTGGAGTTCCTGCCGGTGATGGAGCACCCGTTCGGCGGTTCCTGGGGCTACCAGGTGACCGGCTACTTCGCGCCGACGTCGCGGTTCGGCGACCCGGACGACTTCCGCTACCTGGTGGACCGGCTGCACGCCGCCGGCATCGGGGTGATCCTGGACTGGGTGCCGGCGCACTTCCCCAAGGACGAGTGGGCGCTGGCCCGCTTCGACGGCACCCCGCTCTACGAGCACCCCGACCCGCGTCGCGGCGAGCACCCCGACTGGGGCACGTACGTCTTCGACTTCGGCCGCCGCGAGGTGCGCAACTTCCTGGTCGCCAACGCGCACTACTGGCTGGCGGAGTTCCACGTCGACGGGCTGCGGGTGGACGCGGTCGCCTCGATGCTCTACCTCGACTACTCCCGCGCCGACGGGCAGTGGGTGCCCAACCAGTACGGCGGCCGGGAGAACCTGGAGGCCATCGCGTTCATGCAGGAGACCAACGCGACGGTCTACAAGCACCACCCCGGCGTGGTGATGATCGCCGAGGAGTCCACCGCATGGCCGGGGGTGACCCGCCCGACCAGCGACGGCGGGCTGGGCTTCGGCTTCAAGTGGAACATGGGCTGGATGCACGACACCCTGCTCTACACCTCGAAGGACCCGATCTACCGGCAGCACCACCACCATCAGCTCACCTTCTCCCTGGCGTACGCCTGGAGCGAGAACTACGTGCTGCCGATCAGCCACGACGAGGTGGTGCACGGCAAGGGCTCGCTGCTCGCCAAGATGCCCGGCGACCAGTGGCAGCGCCTGGCCAACGTGCGCGCACTGCTGGCGTACATGTGGGCGCACCCCGGCAAGCAGCTCCTCTTCATGGGCTGCGAGTTGGCCGACGAGCGGGAGTGGAGCGAGGAGCGCGGCCTCGACTGGTACCTCCTGCACGACCCGGCCCGGGCCGGCGTGCAACGCCTCGTCGGCGACCTCAACCGGGTCTACCGGGACACCCCTGCCCTGTGGACGCAGGACACCTCGCCCGCCGGCTTCCGCTGGCTCGCCGGTGACGACGTCGCCAACAACACCGTCTCGTTCGTCCGGATCGCTCCCGACGGCGCGACCCTGGTCTGCGTCGCCAACTTCTCCGCCCGGCCCGTGGACGACTACCGGGTCGGTCTGCCTGCGGCGGGCGCCTGGGCCGAGGTGCTCAACACCGACGCCCACCACTACGGCGGCTCCGGCGTCGGCAACTTCGGCACCGTGTACGCCCAGGACATTCCCTGGCACGGGCTGCCCGCCTCGGTGTCACTACGCGTCCCCCCTCTCGGCGCCCTCTGGCTCCGCCCGGCCTGACCCTGCTCGGGCCGCCGTGACGGTCGCGGCCGTGGCCGTCACGGCCGTGGCCGTTGCGGGGCATGGCCGTTGCGGGGCATGGCCGTCGTGCGGCATGGCCGTCGTGCGGCATGGCCGTCGTGCGGCATGGCCGTCGTGCGGCATGGCCGCGGTGCGGCATGGCCGCCGTCACGGCGTGGCCGTCGTGACACGTGGCCGTCGTCGAGGGCGTGGCCATCACGGCCTGCGGGCCTCGGCCCTGGATACCTCCTCGGCTCCTGTCGAGCTGAACCGTTCGCGCTATCGCGTCGCCAGGCACGACATGCCGCAGCCTGGTGGCCACCTTCCGCGATCCGTTCCTGCTCTCAGCTCGAAAGGGCCCAGACCTTATACAGGACCGGCCCGGACCCTGCTACACACAGTCAGACCCGACCCTGCTGCACACAGCCGGGCCCCGACCTTGCCACGCGCAGCCATGCCACGCGCGGGGGCAGGCCGTCGGGCGGACGGTGGGCGGCGGGCGGGCGGCGGG
>NZ_SISL01000624.1:0-2708 GCF_004307965.1 Verrucosispora sp. SN26_14.1
GCACCGCCCGCACCGACCCGGCGCGCGCCGGGCGGACGCCCGTCGGTACCGGCCAGCCTGGACCCGGCGGCGGTGCCCCGGATGTTCGGCGCGGTGCCGAACCACGCGTACAGTCCGCTGCCGGTGGTGGACGCCGACGGCGCGGTGGTCGGTGGCACCGGCATCCGCAAGTTCGTCGACCCGCTGCCCGGCCTCGGCCCGCTGGGGCGTACGCCGCTCGGCGCGCACCTGCCGGTCGCGGTGCCGGACACCATCAGCTACCCCGGCTGCGACTACTACGAGATCGGTCTCGCCGAGTACGCCCAGCGCCTGCACACCGATCTGCCGGCCACCCGGTTGCGCGGCTACCGGCAACTGAACCTCGGCACCGACGTCGACGGGCACAACACGGTCGCACCGCCCCGACAGCCCTGGCACCTCGGGCCGGTGGTGCTGGCCCGACGCGGCCGACCCGTGCGGATCAAGTTCATCAACCAGCTTCCCGCCGGGCCGGCCGGTGACCTCTTCCTGCCGGTCGACCCGACCGTGCCGGGGGCCGGGACCGGGCCGCTCGGCGGACCGGCACCGTACCCGCAGAACCGGGCGGTGCTGCACCTCAGCGGCGCGTCGACCGGTTGGGCCAGCGCCGGCAACCCGTGGCAGTGGATCACCCCGGCCGGGGAGATCACCCCGTACCCGACCGGTGTCGGGCTGACGAACGTCCCCGACATGCCGCACCCGGGACAGGGCGCCACCACGCTCTACTTCCCGAACGAGCAGAGCGGTCGCCTGCTCTGGTTCCACGACAACACCGCCGGAATGTCCCGACTGACCGTCTACTCCGGACAGGTGGCGCTCTGTCTGCTCACCGACGAGGCGCAGGAGCGGCTGGTCGACGACGGGGTGCTGCCCTGCGAGCAGCTCCCGCTGGTCTTCGAGGACAAGACCTTCGTGCCGGACGACGCGCAGCTCGCCGCCCAGGACCCCACCTGGGATCGCAGCCGCTGGGGCGCGCGCGGCAGCCTCTGGCACCCGCACGTCTATCAACCCCGGCAGGACCCGCACCGCCCGGACGGCGTCAACCCCACCGGCCGCTGGGACTACGGCCCGTGGGCGCGTACCGCCGTGTCGGTCGGACCGGAGGTCACCGCCGCCACCGTGCCCAACCCGCACCACGACCCGGTCACCGACCCGGACGAGCCGCCGGAGGCGCCGGGGGTGCCGCACCCGAGCGCGGTGCCCGCCGCGTACGGGGACACCGTGCTGGTCAACGGCACCGCGTACCCGTACCTGGCGGTGGAGCCGAAGGTCTACCGGTGGCGGATCCTGAACGCCTGCACCGACCGGTGGCTCAACCTCCAGCTCTACCGGGCCGCCTCGGACGCCCCGATGTGGACACCGGAGGGCCGGCTGGCCGACGCCGACGCCGGCGAGGTGCCGATGGTCGACGCGGTCCGGTCACCCGACCGGCCGACGGGCTGGCCGGCGGACGGCCGCCCCGGTGGCGTACCGGACCCGGACGCCGCCGGACCGGAGCTGATCCGGATCGGCAACGAGTGCGGCCTGCTGCCCGAGCCGGTGGTGATCCCGAACCGCCCGATCGGTTTCCGGTACGACCGGCGCGAGGCGACCGTGCTCAACGTCGACGGCCACGCCCTGCTGCTGGCACCCGGCGAACGCGCCGACGTGCTGGTGGACTTCGCCGCCGTCGCGCCGGGCAGCACCCTGATCCTCTACAACGACGCCCCGGCCCCGCTGCCCGCCCTCGACCACCGGCACGACCACCACACCGGAGACTCGGACCGCACCGGCGAGGGCGGCGCCCCACCGACCCTCCCCGGGTACGGCCCGAACACTCGCACCCTGATGCAGTTCCGGGTCTCCGGCACGCCCGCGTCCCCGTACGACCTGGACCGGCTGCGCGAGCGTTTGCCCGGCGCGTACGCGGCCAGCCAGCGCCCGCCGATCGTGCCTCAACCCGCCTACGACGCCTGCTTCGGCACGGTCTCCGCGCCGACCCGGATCCCGGTGCACGCCGCCGCCGTCACGTTCACGCCGACCGGCGGCACCACACCGGTGACGCTGCCGCTGGCGGTCAAGGCCGTCCGGCAGGTCTTCGACCCCGAGCACGGTCGTGCCACCGGCCGCCTCGGCGTCGGCCACCCACACGCCGGCCCGCTCGACGAACCCACCCTGCCACTCGGGCCCGCCGACCCGGCCACCGAGAACCTGCACGTCAGCGACCCGGCCGTGCCGGTCGGCGCACCCGGTGACGGCACCCAGCTCTGGCGGGTACGCGGCACCGGACGGCACACCCACCCGGTCCGATTCGACGGGCTGGACGTGCAGGTGATCAGCCGGGTCGGCCGCGACGGTCGGATCCGGCCGCCGCACCCCGGTGAACTCGGCTGGAAGCAGGTCGTCCGGGTCGACCCGGGCGAGGACGTGCTGATCGCGCTCCGCCCCGAGGCCCCACCGCTGCCGTTCAAGCTCGGCGACAGCATCCGGCTGCTCGACCCGACCCGACCGGCCGGCGTACCCACCGGTTCCACCGAGGTCAGCCCGCTCGACGGACGTCCCGCCTCGGTGGTCAACCGCCTGGTCGACCTCGGCTGGGAGTACCGCTGGGGCAGCGCCTCGGCGGGCCTGCGCGACCAGGGCATGAGCCGCCCGCTGGTGGTGCGCGTCGCGCCCCGCTCCCCCACCGGCCTGAACCGGTCTCTTATAAA
>NZ_SISL01000625.1:0-2701 GCF_004307965.1 Verrucosispora sp. SN26_14.1
GGGCCGGGGTGGGGCCGGGTGCGGTGGCCTCGCCGTCGACCTCGACGAAGCCCTCGTCGCCCAGCGCGTCCAGGAAGTCGGTGATGTCGGGCGTCTCGGAGTACTTCTGCTCGTACTGGCGGACCGCCTCGCCCACCGAGTTGCCGGCGGCCAGCGAGTGGAGCAGATCCAGCCCTTCGGCGGGGATCGACAGGAATACCTGCCGCTCGACATCGCCGATGATGACGGTGTCGCCCTCCGCGCGGTGGTCGAACGGGCGCACTCGGACAAGTGTGTCTGGTGGGTAGCCGGCCATGGTCAGTCGTCCTTTTCGCTCATCTCATGCGGATCGATGAAGGCCGGCACCCGGAGTTGCCGTCCGGGTGCCGGCCTTCAGGTGGCGTGTCACCGTCAGGAGACGACACACGCAGCGGCGACAGCGCTGGTCTTCACCGACTCCAGCCGGCGAACCGTGAGCTTCTTCATGAAAATCACCTCCCTCGCGACTCGGGAACCACTACGGTGCCGGTCGCGGGGGAGATCGTCTGCTCACTTATGTGCATACGCCGATAGCGTGTGTGTGGCATTGAGCGAGTCGAACCGAACATACCTCACAGGCGACGCCGGCCCGGGGGTGTCCTGGTCGTGCCGACGGGAGCTACGCGTCGGCCCAGCCGGCCGGATTGCTGCACGACTCCCGGCTGATCCCCGAGCCGGTCTCCGGCCAGTCACCGAACCGCTCGTGATGCAGGTGGGAGAAGAGGTAGCAGAAGCCCTCGCAGCCGGCGTCGGGCACCGCCGTCGCCGGATTCGCCCGGACTGCCTCGTAGAACTCCCGGCCCAACGCCACGATGTGGCCGCGCGCGTACAGGAAGCCGTCGTCGGAACCGTCGGTGATCTCGTGGATGTCGGCGCGGTCGATGTCGTACAGCTTGCGCTCGATCACCCGGTCGAGGGCGACCAACTCCGCGCGGGACAGGTCGGCGGCGAGCCGGCGCAGCTCGTCGACGAAGGGGCCGAGCCACGGGTCCATGGCGTACCCGTCGTCGTGCGCCGGATCGCGGTCGATCAGGGCGCGACGCAGGGCCGCCGGCTCCGGCCCCAACCCGGCCCACGCCTGCTCCACCAGCGCCCAGAAGCGGTCCTCCTCCTCGGCCGTCGGCAGCGTCGGGGGGACGGCAAGATCACTGTTCGTCATGGCCGGACGATAGCGGCGAGCACCGACATCGGGAGTCGGCGTAACGCACGGCGCGCGACCGGTCGCACATTGACAGCGACGGCGAGGGCCGATCAGACTGGCCCGACAATTTCACAATCGCGGTCACGTGTGGGGGAAGTCCGGTCGAATTCCGGCGCTGGCCCGCAACGGTAGGCCGCCGGGGGTGACCCCGGTGGCGAGCCCGAATACCCGCCGTACCCGCGCCCCTGCTCCTCACCCGTCGTGGCCCACGGGTCGGAGGCCGGCCAGCCGCGTCCTGTCGGGCGAGCCGGGTTTCTGACGACCGCCGGGCCCGGAAAGGCGCGCCCGATGGTCGTCCGCCTGAGCCGGTACCGCCTGCTCACCCTGCTCTGCGGCGTGTTCGCCGCCGTCACCCTCACCCTGACCCTCACCGGCCCGGCGATCGCCGCCCCCGTACAGGTGGGCAGCGTCCGCTCCGACGCGGCCGCCGGCTGGCTGGCCCGCCAACTGGTCGACGGGGAACGATTCGAGACCGTCTTCGACGGCGTCGCGTACCCGGACCAGGGGTTGACCCTCGACGCGGTCTTCGCCTTCGCCGCCGCCGGTGTCGCCGACGACTTCGGCGCGTCGGCGCTGGCCTGGGTCACCCGGCCGGACGTCCGCGACGGCTACGTCGGCGACGGCACCACGGAGGCGTACGCGGGCGCCACCGCCAAGCTCGCCCTCGCCGTCGCGGTACGCGGCGGCGACCCGACCGACGTCGGCGGGGTGGACCTCGTCACCCGGCTGCGCGGGTTGCAGGCGCCCGACGGCCGGTTCACCGACCGGTCGGCGTGGGGTGACTACAGCAACGCGTTCAGCCAGTCCTTCGCGATCCTCGCGTTGCGCCGGACCGTGGCGGGCGTGCCCCCGTCGGCTGCCACCTGGCTGGTCGGCACCCGGTGCCCGGACGGCGGCTACCCGGTGGTGCCGGCGCAGCCGGTCTGTGACTCCGACGTGGACGCCACCGCCCTCACGGCGCAGGCGATGCGGGCCGCCGGACGGCACTCCGACGCCGCCGCGGCCCTGCGCTGGCTGGTGTCGGTGCAGCGGGTCAATGGCGGGTTCGTCAACGCCGCCGGGATCGCCAACGCCAACAGCACCGGGCTGGCGGCGCAGGCGCTGCGCGACGGCGGCCGACCGCTGGCCTGGCTGCGGGCCCGGATCTTCCTGACCGGGTTGCAGGTCGGCTGCGCCGCGCCGACGGCCGACCGGGGCGCCGTCGACTTCGACGGCGGGGCCTTCGACCCGGGCACCGCCACCCGCGCCACCGCCCAGGCCGTCCTCGGTGTCACCGGCACCGGGTACGCACGGCTCTCGTCCGTCGGCGCCGCCACCGGCGCACCCACCCTGCCCTGCCTCTGATCACCCACCGATTCCCGTTCCCTGAGGCGAAGGAGTGCCCATGTCCCATGTCCAGAGTCCCGCCCGCCGGTGGTTCGCCGGCCTGCTGGCCGCGGCCGTCGTCGCACTCGGCCTGATCGCCGTCGAACCGTCGCCGCG
>NZ_SISL01000626.1:0-2665 GCF_004307965.1 Verrucosispora sp. SN26_14.1
TCTGAGCGCTAGTCTCGTGGGCTCGGATATTTGTATAAGAGACAGGGCCACGAGTGGCGCGAGGCGGCGTGGGGACGGTGGGGGTGGTCGGCCGGGGCGGCCGGCGGTACCGGTCGCCCCGGCGACGGTCAGCCGGCGATGAAGCTCTGGAACCGTTCGTTGACCACGTCGTAGTTGCTGCGGTCGGTGCCGTTGTACGGCTTGTACCAGTAGAAGGAGTCGATCCGGAAGGTGATGTCGTTGGGGACGCCGCCGAGTTCGGGCACGTTGTTGGTGGACGTCGTCCAGTGGTCGGCGAGGGACTTGTCGGCGGCCTCGTAGATCGCCGTCGAGGGGATCGGCTGCCGCCACGCCTCACCGATGCGGGCGCCGATGCTTGGCTCGAACCGGAAGGCGATGCTGGCCATCGAGGCCTTCACGTTCGGCGCGCCCTTCGGCACGGCGAGGAAGTCCACGTGCGCGAGAGCCTGGTTGAGCGTGTACGCGACGGGGGCGCCCTGGTCGATCAGGTCCTCGATGCGCGCGTTGGACATCGCGACCATGGTCGCCTCGCCGGTGGCGAGCAACTGCTGGGCCTCGGTGCCGGAACCCCACCACTTCACCACGTGCGGCTTGATCTGCTCCAGCTTGCGGAAGGCGCGGTCGAAGTCGAGCGGGTACATCTGCTCCGGCGTGACGCCGTCGGCCAGCAACGCGGCCTCGATCACCTTCACCGGCTCGAAGTTCTGCAGGGACCGCTTGCCGGGGAAGCGCTCGACGTCCCAGAAGTCGGCCCAGGACGTCGGGCGCGAGTCCGCGTTCGGGTACGAGTCGAGGTTGTAGGCGAGCACGATGGACGCCTCGGCGTACCCGATCGCCTTGGGCAGTTTGTACTGGTCGTCCATGGTGTCCAGCACGTTCTGCGGGAACAGCGAGTAGTCGATGTCCTCCAGGCAGCAGTCGGCGAACTGCTCGTAGTTGCCGGCGGTGACGCTGAACTGGTCGATGTCGACGCGTCCGGCACCGACCTGGCTCTCGATCCGGTTGTAGATGTCGGTCGACCACGGCACCTCGACGACCTCGACGCCGGTGATCGCGGTGAAGGGTCGCCACACGTGCTCGAACTCGGTGTCGGAGAAGGTACCGCCGAAACCGACGTTGGTGATCTTGCCGCTCAGGTCACCCGTGTTCCACGGGCGTCCCTCGAAGTCGCCGGCGGCCGGCGCGTCCGATCCGGTGTCGCTGCCGCAGGCGGCGAGGAGGGTGACCGCGGCCAGTGCGGCGGCGGCGTGGCGCAGGGCCCGGCCGGTACGGCGGGCGTGGGCATATCGTCCGGTAGGTGGGGTCATGTCGATCGGCTCCATTTCATCGCTGGGCGCTCCGGCCCCGTTGACTGGCGCACTCGGTCATTCGGCACGGTGGGGGCGGTGGTCGTCGCGCGCTACTCGGAGGTGGACGGCCCGGCCGGTGGCGGGCCGTACCAGTGGGTCTGGACGTTGGCGAACTCGCCGAACCCGTCGGCGGCGAGTTCGCGGCCGATGCCGGAGCGCCGGATACCGCCGAAGGGCAGCCGCCAGTCGCTCTGCACGATCTCGTTGACGAAGACCATGCCGGCCGGCAGGGCGTCGGCGAAGTGGTCGGCGCGTTCCGGCGAGGTGGTCCAGACGCTCGCGCCCAGGCCGTACTCGTCGCTGTCGGCGAGCCGCAGCAGGTCCTGCGTGCTGTCGGCGACGAGGACCGGTGCCACCGGCCCGAAGGTCTCGTCCCGCCACACGGGTGCGTCCACCGGCACGTCGGTGAGGATGGTCGGTGGGTAGTAGAAACCGGCGCCGGCGACCGGTTCGCCGCCGAGGACCACCCTCGCCCCGGCGGCGACCGACTCGCGGACCTGCGTGTGCAGCAGGTCGCGCAGGTCGGCGCGGGCCAGCGGGCCGACGTCGGTCCGTGGGTCGGCCGGATCGCCGACCCGGTGGGCGGCGAACCGGTCGGTCAGCGCGGCGAGGAACTCCTCGGCCACCGGCCGTTCGACGAGGAACCGTTTGGCGGCCACGCAGCTCTGCCCGGCGTTGCCCAGCCGGGACCGGGCGGCGGCGGACGCGGCGGCCTCGACGTCGGCGTCGGCCAGCACGATGAACGGGTCGGAGCCGCCGAGTTCCAGCACGACCTTCTTGACAGCGGCTCCGGCGGCGGCGGCGATCGCCGCGCCGGCGGTGACGCTGCCGGTGACCGAGACCCCGGTGACCGCCGGGTGGGCGATCACGTCGGCCACGGCCGACTCCGACACCAGCAGTGGGGTGAACACGCCGGGCGGCAGACCGGCCCGCGCGACGACGTCGGCCAGGGCGAGGGTGGAGAGCGCGGCGTTCGGCGCGGGCTTGACCAGGCAGGTGTTGCCGAGTAGCAGGTTCGGTACGGCCAGCCGTAGGGCCTGCCAGTACGGGAAGTTCCAGGGCATCACGCCGAGGATCACTCCGGTGGGACGCAACCGGATCCGGGCCGGCAGGTCCCCGGCCAGGGGCCGCCGGTCGGCGAGCAGGGTGTCGGCGTGGTCGGCGAACCCGTCGCACAGCGCCCGGCACTTGTCGACCTCGGCCACCGACTGCGCCACCGGTTTGCCGATCTCGCGGACCAGCAGGTGGGCCAGGTCGTCCCGGGCCGCGCCGAGGGCGGCGGAGAGGGCCCGCAA
>NZ_SISL01000627.1:0-2668 GCF_004307965.1 Verrucosispora sp. SN26_14.1
TCGGTCGTCTCCGCCTCGGCGGCGGTCTCCGGTGCGGGCGGGGACGCGGGCTCGTGGTCCGGTCGCTCGGTCTCGGTGGTGCGGGCGTGGTCGGTGCCCGGCGTGGGGGCCGGGTCGGAGTTCGACAACTGCTTCTCCCGGGTCAGCGCAGCGACAGGACAGGCGCGGGTGGCATGTCGCGGTCCTCGATCCGATCGATCCGGCGAGCGACGACCGGCGCCGGCAGGACCACCACCGCGGGTACGATCCGAGGCGCGCGTTGCCGCCACAGCCACCCGACGTCCCGCCCGAACGACTCGACCAGCATGCCGAGCGCCGCCACCAGTACGAGAGTGGTCAACGGCCCGGGCAGCACCTGGGACGCGGCGACCGCGAGCATGATCCCTTGGACCGCGGCGACTACCTTACGCCAGTACCGGGGCGGCAGTTGCCGGTCCATCCACGGCAGTGCCCAGCTCGCGGCCAGGAAGGCGTACCGCATCAGGCCGATGGCGAGCACCCACCCGCCGACGGACGGGGCGATGTAGAAGCTCAGCATCAGCACCAGGAACGAGTCGACCTCCATGTCGAACCGGGCACCGAGGGCGCTGACCGTGCCGGTGCGGCGGGCCACCTTGCCGTCGACGGCGTCCAGGGCCAGCGCCACCACGGTCATCGTGACCAGCACCACCACCGGCGCCGGGCGGCCGGCGATCAGCGCGTCGGCGATCAGCGCGGTGACCCCGCCGACCAGCAGCCCCCGCCCCATGGTCACCCAGTCGGCGGGTCCGAGCCGGTCCGAGCCGGATCGGCGCAGGGCGCGGACGAGAACCGCGCAGGTCACTGTGCCGTACGCGAGCCCGGCCACCCATCCGGCGACCCCGATACCGACGGTCGCGGCGAGCCCCGCCAGCAGGACGATCTGAACGATCAGCCCGATTTGCGGACCGGTTCGAACTGTGGACACCGTGCCTCCGTGTTTATGATCGACGACCCTGTCAGAGATGTACGGAAAACATCACGGATCGGTTCGGTCCGGACCCAGGCAAAGGAGAACTCGGTGACCCGAACGGCTCGCGCCTTCTGGCTCAGCGTGCCAGGCCGTGGTGAGATCCGCTCGGCGACCCTCCCGACGCCAGGTCCGGAAGAGGTGCTGGTCCGGGCACTTTTCTCGGGCGTCAGCCGGGGCACCGAGACGCTCGTCTTCACCGGCGCGGTCCCCGAGAGCCAGTACGACACCATGCGCGCCCCGTTCCAGGAGGGCGACTTCCCCGCCCCGGTCAAGTACGGCTATCTGAGCGTCGGCACGGTCGAGCAGGGGCCGGAGCGGCTGCGCGGGCGGACGGTGTTCTGTCTGCACCCGCACCAGAGCGCGTACGTGGTACCCGCCGACGCGGTCACGGTCGTACCGGAGGACGTGCCGGCTTCCCGCGCGGTGCTGGCCGGCACTTTGGAGACCGCGGTCAACGCGCTCTGGGACGCGCCGCCGCTGGTCGGCGACCGGGTCACCGTGATCGGCGGCGGCATGGTCGGCTGCGCGGTGACCGCCCTGCTGGCCCGCTTCCCCGGGGTACGGGTGGAACTCGTCGACACCGACCCGACCCGGGCCGGGATCGCCGCCGCGCTCGGTGTGGACTTCGCCACGCCGGAGACCGCCACCGGGGGACGCGACCTCGTCGTGCACGCCAGCGCCACCGCCGCCGGACTGCAACGCGGCCTGGACCTGCTCGCGCCCGAGGGGACCGTGCTGGAACTGAGTTGGTACGGCGACCGCCAGGTGCAGCTCTCGCTCGGTGGCGCGTTCCACTCGGGGCGGTTGACCGTCCGCAGCAGCCAGGTCGGCACGGTCGCCCCCGCCCGGCGCGGCAGTCGCAGCTACGCCGACCGGATGGCTCTCGCGCTCGACCTGCTCGCCGATCCGGCGTTCGACGCGTTGATCACCGGGCGGTCGCCCTTCGCGGAGCTGCCCGACGTCCTGCACCGACTGAGCGAGGGCAGCCTGCCCGCGCTCTGCCATCTCATCACCTACGACGGGGAGTAGACCGTGTTCAGCGTGACCGTCCGTGACCACATCATGATCGCCCACAGTTTCCGGGGCGACGTCTTCGGGCCCGCCCAGCGGCTGCACGGCGCGACGTTCGTGGTCGACGCCACCTTCCGCCGTCCCGACCTCGACGCCGACGGCATCGTGGTCGACATCGGACTCGCCACCGACCAGCTCAAGGCCGTGCTCGGCGAGCTGAACTACCGCAACCTCGACGACGAGCCCGCCTTCGCCGGCACGAACACCACCACCGAGGTACTGGCCAGGACCATCGCCGACCGGCTCGCCGACGCGGTGGCCGCCGGTGCGCTCGGCGCGGGCGCGCACGGGTTGACCGGGATCACCGTGACCCTGCACGAGTCGCACGTGGCCTGGGCCGCCTACGAGCGGTCACTGCCCGGCGGGTCCGGCGGGGGCGCCGCCTGACGTGGTCGTACCGCATACGCCCGCGTCGGGCGAGGATCACGTGCCGGTTCCGCACGTGATCCTGCCCGGTGACTCGCACGTGCCGGTTCTGCACGTGATCCTGCCCGGTGACATCGACGACCCGGCCGCACCCAGCGGAGGCAACGGCTACGACCGGCGTGTCTGCGCCGGTCTGGCCGCCGCCGGCTGGCCGGTGCGCGAGTACGCCGTGCCCGGGGG
>NZ_SISL01000628.1:0-2656 GCF_004307965.1 Verrucosispora sp. SN26_14.1
GGCGCGGGGTACGCGCCGTGCTGCTGGAGGGCGGCCCGCGCCTGGCCGGGGCGTTCCTCGCCGCCGGCCTGGTCGACCGCGTCGTCGGCTATCTCGCTCCCCGGCTGCTCGGCGCCGGACCCGCCGCTCTGGTCGACGCGGGTGTGAGCACCATCGCCGAGGCCATCGACCTGGAACTCACCGACGTTACGCAGATCGGTCCCGACCTGCGGATCACCGCGCTGCCCCGAAAGAGGGAGGGCTAGGCATGTTCACCGGCATCGTCGAGGAACTGGGCGAGGTCGTCGGGATCACCCCGACGGCACAGGATTCGGCCACGGTCGCCGTACGCGGCCCACTGGTCACCTCCGACGCCCGACACGGCGACTCGATCGCGGTCAACGGCGTCTGCCTGACCGTGGTGGAGGTCGACGGCGGAGTGTTCACCGCCGACGTGATGGGCGAGACGCTCCGGCGTACGGCGCTGGGCGCGCTGCGCGCCGGCGACCCGGTCAACCTGGAACGCGCCGCCGCACTGAACAGCCGCCTCGGCGGTCACCTGGTGCAGGGGCACGTCGACGGGGTGGGCGAGGTGATCTCCCGGGAACCGGCGCCGCGCTGGGAGACGGTCCGGTTCCGGCTGCCCGCCGCACTCTCCAAGTACGTGGTGGAGAAGGGGTCGATCACCGTGGACGGGGTGTCGTTGACGGTGGCCGAGGTCGGTGACGACTGGTTCTCCGTGGGCCTGATCCCCACCACGCTCTCGCTGACCACGCTCGGCGGCCGGACCGTCGGCGACCCGGTCAACCTGGAGACCGACGTCCTGGCCAAGTACGTCGAGCGCCTGCTCACCGCGCGCTCCACCGGAAGCGGAGTGCCGGCATGAGCGAGCGTCAGCGAGCGAATCATCGGTGCAGTAAGGCGCTGCCTCATGGCGGCACGGAGCGAAGCGGAGTGCCGGCATGACCTTCGATCGCATCGAGGACGCGCTGGCGGAGATCGCCGCCGGTCGACCGGTCATCGTCACCGACGACGCGGACCGGGAGAACGAGGGCGACCTGATCTTCGCCGCCGAGTTGGCCACCCCGGAACTGCTCGCGTTCACCGTGCGGCACACCTCCGGCTTCATCTGCGTACCGCTCACCGAGGACGAGTGCGACCGGCTCGACCTGCCGCCCATGCACCACACGAACCAGGACCGGCGGCAGACCGCGTACACGGTGACCGTGGACGCCCGCGAGGGCGTGAGCACCGGTATCTCCGCCGCCGACCGGGCGCACACCATCCGGCTGCTCGCCGACCCGGCCACCGGCCCGGCCGACCTGGCCCGACCCGGTCACGTGGTGCCGCTGCGGGCCCGCACCGGCGGGGTGCTGCGTCGGCCGGGGCACACCGAGGCGGCCGTGGACCTGACCCGGTTGGCCGGGCTGCGTCCGGCCGGCGTGCTCTGCGAGCTGGTCAACGACGACGGCACCATGATGCGGTTGCCGGACCTGGAGAAGTTCCGGGCCGAACACTCGCTGACCCTGATCACCATCGCCGACCTGATCGCCTACCGACGGCGCACCGAGAAGCAGGTGGAGCTGGTCGCCGACGCGCGGATGCCCACCGAGCACGGGGTGTTCCGGGCGTTGGGCTACCGCAGCGAGTACGACACGGCCGAGCACGTGGCGCTGGTGATCGGCGACATCGGTGACGGGCGCGACGTGCTGGTGCGGGTGCACTCCGAGTGCCTGACCGGCGACGTCTTCGCCTCGGTGCGCTGCGACTGCGGGCCGCAGCTCAACGCCGCGCTGGAGCGGGTGGCCCGGGAGGGGCGGGGCGTGGTCCTCTACGTCCGAGGCCACGAGGGACGCGGCATCGGCCTGTTGCACAAGCTCCAGGCGTACCAGTTGCAGGACCAGGGCCGGGACACCGTCGACGCGAACCTGGACCTGGGCCTGCCGGCCGACGCCCGGGACTACGGCACCGGCGCGCAGATCCTCTACGACCTCGGGGTCCGCACGATGCGGCTGCTGACCAACAACCCGGCCAAGCGGGCCGGGCTGGAAGGCTACGGGCTCACCGTGACCGGCCGTGAGGGCCTGCCGGTGCGCCCGCACCCGGAGAACGTGCGCTACCTGCGCACCAAGCGGGACCGGATGGGGCACCTGCTCGACCTGGACGAGGTGTCGGAGGCCCCGATGGGCCGTCCGGTCGCCGGCAAAGAGATCGGAGCGTAGGCGAGATGGCGGGTTTCGGCGAGCCGGGGACGACCCCGGTCGACGCGTCCGGGATGACCGTGGGAGTGGTCGCCGCACGGTGGCACGGTGAGCTGACCGACCACATGCTGGAGCGGGCGGTCGCCGCCGCGCAGGCGTGCGGGGCGCGGGCCGTGACGGCCCGGGTGGCCGGCTCGGTGGAGCTGCCGGTGGTCGCGCAGGCGTTGGCCCGCCGCTGCGACGTGGTGGTCGCGCTCGGCGTCGTGATCCGTGGCGCGACCGCGCACTTCGACTACGTCTGCCGCTCGGTCACCGACGGGCTGACCCGCATCGCGCTGGACGAGGGCAAGCCGGTGGCACACGGCGTGCTCACCGTCGACACCATCGAGCAGGCCCGCGACCGGGCCGGGCTGCCCGGCTCCGCCGAGGACAAGGGCTGGGCCGCCACCGTCGCCGCACTCGACGCGGCGCTGGCC
>NZ_SISL01000629.1:0-2649 GCF_004307965.1 Verrucosispora sp. SN26_14.1
GTGCGGGCGGGGCGACCGTGGGTGTGGCCGGGATGGTGGCGGCGCCAGCGCCGCAGGCGACCGAGCACACCTCGGTGGGCGCCCTTTGCTCTGCTTCAACGGACGCAACGCCCGGCGTCCGATATCCGGACAGCGACCGTTGCGTGGGGTGAAGCAGAGCAAAGGGGCCGCACGGCAGTAGCGCGGGCGGCGCGAGAGCACCGGAAGCGCCGAACGGCAGGGCAGCGAACAGCAGAGCACCGGAAGCGCCGAACGGCAGGGCAGCGAACAGCAGAGCACCGGAAGTGCCGAACGGCAGGAGCGGAAGGGGTGCGGACGGCGATGACACCGGACGAACTGCGGGCGGCCCTGCGGGGCGTACCCGATCCGGAGTGGCTGGCGACGGCGCTGCGGCGCGTCGCGGCCGAGCCGGCCACGATCGCGCGGCTCTTTCCCGCCGCCGGTCGGCACTGCGGCCGGGCCGAGCTGCCCGACCTGCCCGGTTGGACCGCCGACGAGGCGGCCCGGGCGCTGTTGCTGACCGCCCTGGCGACCGGGCATGCCGAGCGGGCCGAGACGCTGTACCGGACCGGTGACGCCGCCGAGAAACGGGCGGTGCTCAAGGCGTTGCCGCTGCTGCCGATCGGTACGGCCGGGGTGCCGCTGCTACACGACGCGATCCGCACCAACGACACCCGACTCGTCGCCGCCGCACTGGGCCCGTACGCCCGCCACCTCGACGCGCCGGCCTGGCGGCAGGCGGTGCTCAAGTGTGTCTTCAGCGGCGTACCGCTGGCCGTGGTGGCCGACCTCGACGCCCGCGCCGACGGGGAACTGGCGCAGATGCTCGGCGCGCTGGCCGACGAGCGGCGGGCCGCCGGGCGGGAGATGCCCGCCGACTCCGTCGCGCTGCTGGACCGGCTGACCACCCACCACAGGGAGGTGTGATGCGGATCTTCGACCCGCACATCCACATGACGTCCCGTACCACGGACGACTACGAGCGGATGGCCGCCGCGGGGGTCCGGGCGGTGGTCGAGCCGGCGTTCTGGCTCGGCCAGCCACGGACCAGCGTCGGTTCGTTCACCGACTACTTCGACTCGCTGGTCGGCTGGGAGCCGTTCCGGGCCGGGCAGTTCGGCGTACGTCACCATGCCACGATCGCGCTCAACCCGAAGGAGGCCAACGACCCGCGTTGCCGGGAGGTGCTCGACGTGCTGCCCCGCTACCTGGAGAAGGACGGCGTGGTGGCGGTCGGCGAGATCGGGTACGACTCGATGACGCCGGAGGAGGACGAGGTGTTCGCCGCCCAGCTCGCGCTGGCCGTGGCGCACGAACTGCCGGCGCTGGTGCACACCCCGCACCGGGACAAGGCCCGGGGCGTCGAACGTACCCTCGCGGTGGTCGCCGAGTCGGGGATCGGGGCGGGGCGGGTGGTGGTCGACCACCTCAACGAGGTGACCGTACGCGCGGTGCGGGACAGCGACTGCTGGCTCGGGTTCTCCATCTACCCCGACACGAAGATGTCGCCGCCCCGGATGGTCGAGCTGCTCAGGGCGTACGGGACCGAGCGGGTGCTGGTCAACTCGGCGGCCGACTGGGGGCGCTCGGATCCGCTGCTGACCCGGGCCACCGGTGAGGCGATGCTGGCGGCCGGGTTCAGCGACGACGACGTGGACCTGGTGCTGTGGCGCAACCCGGTCGAGTTCTACGGCCAGTCCGGCCGACTCGACCTCAGCGACGTGGACGCCGAGCCGACCTTCGCCGGCAACTCGATCCTGCGCGGCGGCGGCTGATGCGGTTCCGTCATCCGGACGGGCGCACCGTGCACCTCGGGTACTGCACCAACGTGCACGCCGCCGAGGATCTCGCCGGCATCGTCGCCCAACTCGACCGCTACGCGCTGCCGATCCGGGAGACGCTCGGCAGCGACCTGCTCGGCCTCGGCCTGTGGCTGGCCGCCCCGGTCGCCGCCGAACTCGCCGCCGACCCGGACGCCCGCCGTCGCCTGCGCACCGAGCTGACCGTGCGCGGGCTGGAGGTGGTCACCCTCAACGGCTTCCCGTACGCGGCGTTCCAGGCACCCGTGGTCAAGGGCGCGGTGTACCTGCCCGACTGGACCGACGCGCAGCGACTGCGGTACACCCTGGACCTGGCCCGGGTGCTGGCCGACCTGCTGCCCGACGACGCCGTGCGGGGCTCCGTCTCCACCCTGCCGCTGGCCTGGCGTACCCCCTGGGACACCGCCCGTGCCGACGCGGCCCGGCACCGCCTGGACCAGCTCGCCGCCGGGCTCGCCACGGTGGAGCGGGAGACCGGCCGGACGGTGCGGGTCGGCTTCGAGCCGGAGCCCGGCTGTGTCGTGGAGAGCAGCGCCCAGGCGGTCACCGCACTGTCCGGCATGGACACCGAGCGCCTCGGTGTCTGCCTGGACCTCGCCCACCTCGCCTGTGCCTGGGAGGACCCGGCCGCCGCCCTCGACCGGTTGGCCGCCGCCGGGCTGCCGGTGGTGAAGGTGCAGGTGTCCGCCGCGCTGGAGGCGGCCGACCCGGTCGGCGACGCCGCCGCGCTGCGCCGCTGGGTCGAACCGCGCTTCCTGCACCAGACCCGCTCCGCGAGCTGCGCCACCGCCAGCCCGGCGGGCTTGTCGTCGGCGGCGGGGGACCCGGC
>NZ_SISL01000063.1:0-20234 GCF_004307965.1 Verrucosispora sp. SN26_14.1
GCAGAGGTGTATAAGTGACTGGCGGTCCAGCGGCGGGTCAGTGGGTCGGTGGCGGGCCGTCCGCGACCGGTGCCGGGCCGCCGTCGGTGCCGAAACCGTCGAGCGCGGCGCGCTCGTCGAGGGTGCGCAACTCCTCGAAGACGGTGATGTGCAGGTCGGCGGGCGCGTCGAGGCGGGCGTTGACCGACTGCCAGGGCGTACGCGTTGGCGGGGCCACCTCGGCGGCGCCGCCGTCGACCAACCGGTCCGTGGTGGCCCGCGCGTCGTCGACCTCGAACGCGACCCGGATGCGCGGTGCGACCTGGCGGCCCACCTCGACGTCGTCGATCATCCGCTTCTGCGCCGGGTTGGCGATCTCCAGCGTGGCACGGCCGGCGTCCAGGATCACCACCTCGGCGCCGTCGCCGCCGGAGTAGGCCGCCTGCTCGGGCAGGCCCAGCACGTCACGGTAGAACCGGACCGCCGCCTCGTAGTCCTCGGCCTCGACCACCAGCCGCAACTGGCGTACCGGTGGCACCGCACCCGGACCCGTCACGATCGTCCCCCTCCGCTCCGGCGCGACACGGCAGGCCGCGACACCCGCCCGACCATACCGGCGGCCCGACACCGTGGGTGCGGGCGCTCGCGACGCCGTCGGTGCTGGGCAACGTCGGTGGGACGTGGCACCATTCGGCGGGTGACCAGCAGCCCCGCCGAAGCGGCCCACCTGCGTGATCTCGCGCGACTGCGCCGCGTCCGGGACCGGATCGACCGCGAGTACGCCCAGCCGCTCGACGTCGAGGCGCTCGCCCGGGGAGCGAACATGTCCGCCGGGCACCTCAGCCGCCAGTTCCGCCTCGCCTACGGCGAATCACCGTACGGCTATCTGATGACCCGCCGCATCGAACGCGCCATGGCGTTGCTGCGGCGCGGCGACCTCAGCGTCACCGATGTCTGTTTCGCGGTCGGGTGCGCCTCGTTGGGCACCTTCAGCACCCGCTTCACCGAGTTGGTCGGTGTGCCGCCGAGTGTCTACCGTCGGCAGGCCGCCCAGGCGACGGCGGGCATCCCGGCCTGCCTGTCGAAACAGGTGACCAGACCGATCAGGAATCGAGAAGCACAGGTCAGGCAGCCGCAACTAACGTGACCGGCATGGACGTCACCATTCACGCGAGTTTCCTTCCGCAGACCGACCCGGACGCCGCGTTGCGTTTCTATCGGGACGCGCTCGGCTTCGAGGTCCGCAACGACGTCGGGTACGGCGGGATGCGCTGGATCACGGTCGGTCCACCCGACCAGCCCGGCACCTCCATCGTCCTGCACCCGCCGACCGCCGACCCGGGCGTCACCGAGGACGAGCGTCGCACCATCGCCGAGATGATGGCGAAGGGCACGTATGCCGGCATCGTGCTGGCGACCAGGGACGTCGACGCCACGTTCGAGCAGTTGCAGGCCGGCGACACCGACGTCGTGCAGGAGCCGACCGACCAGCCGTACGGGATCCGCGACTGCGCCGTCCGCGACCCCGCCGGCAACCTGATCCGCATCCAGCAGATCGCCTGAGCCGCCGTCCGCCCCGCGCGCGACGCACGACGGCCGGGGTGGGATGCACGACGGCCTGGACAGGGATGCACGACGGCCGACGGCCGGTGAGACCGAGGGAGACACGATGAGCACGGTCCCGAAGGGCCGCTCGCAGGCGGGTACGGCGCACGTCGCCGACAGCCACGACCTGATCCGGGTGCACGGCGCACGGGAGAACAACCTGGCGGACGTCAGCATCGAGCTTCCCAAGCGCCGCCTGACGGTGTTCACCGGGGTCTCCGGCTCGGGCAAGAGCTCACTGGTGTTCGACACCATCGCGGCCGAGTCACGGCGGCTGATCAACGAGACCTACAGCACCTTCGTGCAGGGCTTCATGCCGACGCAGGCCCGGCCCGAGGTGGACGTCCTCGACGGGCTGACCACCGCGATCATCATCGACCAGCAGCGGATGGGCGCCGATCCCCGCTCCACGGTCGGCACCGCGACCGACGCCAACGCCATGCTGCGCATCCTGTTCAGCCGGCTCGGGAAACCGCACATCGGCTCACCCAACGCGTTCTCCTTCAACGTCGCCTCGGTGAAGGCCAGCGGCACCATCACCGTCGAGCGTGGGGCCGGCAAGACGACGCGGCAGACCTTCACGCGGACCGGCGGGATGTGCCCGCGCTGCGAGGGGCGCGGCTCGGTCTCCGACATCGACCTGAGCCAGCTCTACGACGACTCCAAGTCGATCGCCGAGGGGGCCTTCACGATCCCCGGCTGGAAGTCGGACAGCTGGTGGACGGTGCGGACGTACGCGGAGTCCGGTTTCCTCGACCCGCACAAGCCGATCCGGAAGTTCACCAAGAAGGAGATGCAGGACTTCCTCTACCGGGAGCCGACCAAGGTGAAGGTCGAGGGGGTCAACCTCACCTACGAGGGGCTGATCCCCAAGGTGCAGCGCTCGTTCCTGGCCAAGGACCGGGAGTCCCTCCAGCCGCACATCCGGGCCTTCGTGGACCGGGCGGTCACGTTCACCACCTGCCCGGAGTGCGGCGGCACCCGGCTCAGCGAGGCGGCCCGGTCCTCGAAGATCGAGGGTGTCAGCATCGCCGACGCCTGCGCGATGCAGATCAGCGACCTGGCGCAGTGGGTCCGTGGCCTGTCCGAGCCCTCGGCGGCCCCGCTGCTGGCGGCGCTGGGGCACACCCTGGACTCGTTCGTGGAGATCGGGCTGGGCTACCTCTCGCTCGACCGGCCGGCGGGCACGCTCTCCGGCGGCGAGGCGCAGCGCACCAAGATGATCCGTCACCTGGGTTCCTCGCTGACCGACGCCACGTACGTCTTCGACGAGCCCACCACGGGGCTGCATCCGCACGACATCGCCCGGATGAACGACCTGCTGCTGCGGCTGCGGGACAAGGGCAACACGGTGCTCGTGGTGGAACACGAGCCCGACACCATCGCGATCGCCGACCACGTGGTCGATCTCGGTCCCGGCGCGGGCTCGGACGGTGGCACGGTCTGTTTCGAGGGCACCGTCGAGGGGTTGCGGGCCAGCGGCACCGTCACCGGCCGGCACCTGGACGACCGGGTCGCCCTGAAGGAGTCGGTCCGCAAGCCCACCGGCACGCTGGAGATCCGGGGCGCACGCACGCACAACCTGCGCGGCGTCGACGTCGACATCCCGCTCGGCGTGCTGGTCGCGGTGACCGGGGTGGCCGGCTCCGGCAAGAGTTCGCTGGTGCACGGCTCGATCCCGCCCGGCATGGACGTGGTGTCGGTGGACCAGACCCCGATCCGGGGTTCGCGTCGCAGCAACCCGGCCACCTACACCGGCCTGCTGGACCCGATCCGCAAGGCGTTCGCCAAGGCCAACGGGGTGAAGCCGGCGCTGTTCAGCCCGAACTCCGAGGGTGCCTGCCCGGCCTGCAACGGCGCCGGGGTGCTCTACACCGATCTGGGGATCATGGCCGGCGTGGCGACCACCTGCGAGGAGTGCGAGGGCCGCCGGTTCGACGCCTCGGTGCTGGAGTACCGGCTGGACGGTCGGGACATCAGCGAGGTGCTCGCGATGCCGGTGAGCGAGGCGCGGGAGTTCTTCGGCGCGGGTGCGGCGCGTACGCCTGCCGCGTCCACCATCCTCGGCCGGCTGGTGGACGTCGGCCTCGGCTACCTCAGCCTCGGCCAGCCGCTCACCACGCTCTCCGGCGGCGAGCGGCAGCGCCTCAAGCTCGCCACCCACATGGGCGACAAGGGCGGCGTCTGGGTCCTCGACGAACCGACCACCGGCCTGCACCTGGCCGACGTCGCGCACCTGCTCGGCCTGCTCGACCGGCTGGTGGACGCCGGCCGGTCGGTCATCGTGGTGGAGCACCACCAGGCGGTGATGGCGCACGCCGACTGGATCGTCGACCTCGGGCCGGGTGCCGGTCACGACGGCGGCCGGATCGTCTTCGAGGGCACCCCCGCCGACCTGGTCGCCGCCCGTTCCACCCTCACCGGCGAGCACCTGGCGGCCTACGTGGGCCGCTGATCGCCGGTAGCTCAGCGGCTCAGGTGGGTGGGCATGCTGGTCACCACGATGCCGGGGTGCCGTCGCAGGGTCCGGCGCAGCCGCTGCTCGGTGCGGTAGTGCAGCAGCCGCTGCCAGGGGTGCTCGACGATCACGTCGGGCACCACCACGGTGAGGGTCAGGTCGGGACGGCTGTGCCGCAGCGCGCTGACGTACCCGGCCAGCGGCGTGATGATCACGCGGTGCGGTGACAGGATCGTCTCCAGCGGGACGTGGTCGCCCCAGGTGGCCCACTGCGCGCGGAACCGGTCCGCCTCGGTCCGCTCCGGGCTGACGTGCAGGGCGAGCGCCGGTTGGCCGAGCGAGCCGACGTAGGCGAGGGTGCGCAGGGCCGCCTGGTTGAGCCGGGCCACCGGGACCAGGAACAGGTGCCGGACCTGCTGCGGGACGATCGGCGGTGGTTCGTCCCCGGCCGGGCCTGCGTCGTCGGTCCGCGCCACCGCGTGCAGGCCGAGGGCCTGCTGAACCTGGTCGTAGTGGCGGCGGACCCGGCGGAACAGGTGGATCAGCAGCGGTACGGCGAGCACCACCACCCAGGCGCCCTCGGTGAACTTCGTGACCGCGGCGGTCACCAGGACCAGCGCCGACAGTGCCGCGCCGGTGCCGTTGATGGTGGCGCGCCGCCGCCAGCCCCGTTCGCGGTGCCGCCGCCAGTGGCGGACCATCCCGGTCTGGGAGAGCGTGAAGGCGAGGAAGACACCGACCGCGTAGAGCGGTATCAGCGAGTGGGTCCGACCGCCGAACGCGACCAGCAGCACCGCGGCGGCGACCGCGAGCACGATCAGCCCGTTGCTCAACGCCAGCCGGTCCCCCAGGTGCAGGAAGCGGCGGGGCACGTAGCTGTCGCGGGCCATTAAGTACAGCAGGCGCGGCAGGTCGTTGAAGGCGGTGTTCGCGGCCAGCAGCAGCACGAGGGCGGTGGCGGCCTGCACGAGCGCGTACCAGGGCCCGGTGGGGAAGGTGTGCCGGGCCAGTTGGGACAGCAGCGTCTGGTCGGCAGTGGGCACCAGGCCGTTGAGGTGGAACAGCACCACCAGGCCGACGAAGATCACGATCAGGATGCCGACCATCCAGGTCAACACCGTACGGGCGTTGCGCCACTCGGTGGGCCGGAAGACCGGCACCGCGTTGGAGACCGCCTCGATGCCGGTCATCGACGTCGCGCCGGAGGCGAAGGCGCGCAGCACCAGGAGCAGCCCGAGCCCCTCCACGGCCGGCGTCGGCGGTGGGGCGGCGACGGTGAACCCGTCGGCGGCGGCCCGCACCAGCCCGACGACGATCAGCCCGAGCACGGCGACCAGGAAGAAGTAGGTCGGTGCGGCGAACACGTTGCCGGCGACCCGGATGCCGCGCAGGTTGCCGGTCAGCAGCAGCCCGATGACGGCCAGCGCGAACGGTACCCGGTACGGCGCGAGCGCGGGCAGCGCCGAGGTGATCGCGGCGGTCCCGGCCGACACCGACACCGCGACCGTGAGCACGTAGTCGAGGACGAGACCGGCCGCCGCGCCCAGGCCCGCGCGGGGCCCCAGGGTGTCGCTGGCCACCAGGTACGACCCGGCGCCGTGCGGGTACGCGTACACGGTCTGCCGGTACGACGTGCCGACCGCGAGCATCAGCACCACCAGTCCCGCCGCGATCGGCAACGACAGCCCCAGGGCGCCGCTGCCGGCGAGGACCAGCACGGTCAACATCGCCTCCGGCCCGTACGCGACCGAGGAGAGCAGGTCGGAGGCGAGCACCGGCAGCGCGAGGAACTTCGGCATCCGCTCGCGCAGGATCGCCCCGCTGGTCAGCGGCGGCCCGAGCAGGAGTCGACGCAGCCCGCCGAGCGCCCGCCCCTCGACGGTGTCCTGCCGTTCGACGGTGGGGGTGGCGGTCAGCCGACCCGCCTCGTCCGGCACGAACAGCACCCGGTGTCGGCCCGTACCCGTCGCGGTCCGCACCTCGTCCGCCTGCGGGTCCACCGGCAGCGCCCGTACGGTGTCGTCGACCCGCCACCGCGCGCCGACCCGCCGCAGCACGTCGAGGTCGGCCGGGGACAGCGGCGGCAGTTCCGCCGAGGGGCTGAAGGTCGCCGACCCCGCCTCCTGCTCCGGGTCCTGCCCCGACCTGCCCACCGTGCCTCCGCCTCGTGCCCGCTGCCCGCACCGTCGACCCTTCCAGGAACACCGTGCGGGCAACGCCGATCGGCGGAAGCGAGACCGGCTCGTGGCGGATCAGGCGGTGGCGGACCGGACGGCCACCGCGTTGGCCGTCACGACCATGGCGATACCGAGCCACTCGTGCGGTCGGAGCACCTGACCGAGCAGCACGAGACCGGCGAGCGCCGCCAGCACCGGGTGGATGCTCATGAAGACGCCGAAGAAGCGGGGCGGCACGGTGCGCAGCGCGACGAGGTCGGCGGCGTACGGCACCACCGAGGCGAGGACACCGGCGGCGACGGCGAACAGCAGCGCGGTGCCGGCCAGGCGTCCCTGGGCCAGCAGGGTGACCGCGACCGGCAGGGCGAGCAGCGCGGAGACCAGGCTCGCCGCGGCCGGGGCCTGCAACCCCGGCAGCCGGGCCCCGACGAGCCGGTTGAGCAGGATGTACGACGCCCAGCACGCCGCCGCGAGCAGCCCCAGTGCCACCCCGATGAGGTCGCTGGCCGGGCCCGGCAGGACCAGCACGTAGACACCGAGGCAGGCGCCGGCCGCGCAGAGCAGGTCGCGGCGGGTCCGGGAGGCGACCAGCGCGACCGCGAGCGGGCCGAGGAACTCCAGGGTGACGGCCAGGCCGAGACCGATGCGGTCGACCGCGCTGTAGAGGCTGAGGTTCATCGTGGCGAAGACCAGCCCGAGCAGCAGGGTCGGCCACCACTGCGCCCAGGTGAAGCGACGCAGGTCGGGGCGTACGGTCGGCAGGAGCACCGCCGCCGCGACGAGTTGCCGGACGGCCACCACCCCGGCGGGCCCGATGGCACCGAAGGCGTGCGCTCCCAGGGCCGCCCCGACCTGGTTGCTCGCCGCGCTGCCGGTCATCGTGACGATCCCGCGCAGCAGCGGCCCTCGGCCGACACCGGCCACCCGACCGTCGCTCGGGGTGACGTCGTCGCGCTCCACTGTCCGCACCGTCATGAGTTCAGTGTCGAGCCCACCGACTGATACCGGAAATGCATGGACCGTGTCACCTATACGCTGAGCGTATGGATGTGCAGCTCCGCCAACTCCGTACGCTGGTCGCGGTGGTCGACGCCGGCACGTTCACCGACGCGGCGGCGGTCCTGGGCGTCTCCCAGGCGGCGGTGTCCCGGTCGATCGGCGCGCTGGAGGCCACGCTCGGTGCCCGGCTGCTCCAGCGGACCACCCGGCACGTCTCGCTCACCGGCACCGGCACCCGCGTCCTCGCCGCCGCGCGTCGGGTCCTCGACGACGTCGCCCACCTGCACCGGATCGTCGAGGAGTCCCGCGCCGAGCTGCGCCTCGGCTACGCCTGGGCGGCGTTGGGCAAGCACACCCGTCGGCTGCAACGCGTCTGGGCCGCCGCCCACCCGCAGGTGCCGCTGGTGTTCGTGCACTGCAACACGCCGACCGCCGGGCTCAGCGAGGGCAACGCCGACGTCGCCGTGGTCCGCCGCCAGCTCACCGACCCCCGCTTCGACAGCGCCCTGCTCGGGGTGGAGTCCCGCTACGCCGCCGTGGCCACCGACAACCCGCTGGCCCGACGGCGGTCGGTACGCCTCGCCGACCTGATCCGGTATCCGGTCGCCATCGACAGCCGCACCGGCACCACCACTCCCGCCTTGTTCCCGTCGGGCGCGGCACCGGGCACCATCCGCACCACGCACAGCGTCGACGAGTGGCTCACGCTGATCGCGGCCGGTCAGGCGGTCGGCATCACCTCGGAGGCCACCGCCCACCAGAATCCCCGCCCCGGGGTGGCATACCGGGCCGTCCGCGACACCCCGCCGATCCCGGTCTGGTTGGCCTGGTGGAAGGACGACCCGCCGGCCCACCTCACCGAGCTGGTCACCCTGGCCTGTGAGGCGTACCGCCCGATCCGGCCCGCAGCGGAGACCGGATAGCCCTCAGGAACCGGACGGCGGGAGCGGCAGCTCGACGGGGGACGCCTCGCCGACCCGCCCGGCGGAGTGCGCCGGTGGCTGCATGTCGGCGCGTGGCAGCCGACTGTGCAGCCGTGCGCCGGCCGGGTCCGTCCGCCCGGACACCTCGCAGGTCACCATCAGGATCGGCGGCGGCGGCGCGGTGAACCGGCCGGCACCCCACCGCACCCACAGCGGTACGCGTCCCGCGTCGGCCTCGGCGATCAGCTTGTCCCAGGTCCGCCGCCGGGTCCCGTGGTCGACCTCGACGACGACCGGTGGCCCGTCCGGTCGGGCACACGCCACGTCCAGGACCGACTGCCGGTCCGACATCGGTGGCGGCAACGGCACCACGCTGGGCGCGCGCCGATAGACCCGCCAGCCCCGCTCCCCCGCCCAGCGCACGATCTCGTCGATCAGCCGGGCGGTGACCTGGTCGACGGTCAGGTCGGTGAAGGTGACCGCGTCGAGCCGGACCGCCAACGACGCCGCCACCCGTTCCGCGTCGTCAGCCACCGCCGCAGGGTAGCGGTCGCGCCCGACCCGCCGCACTGGCGGCCCGGCGTCCGACCGGACTGTCAGCACATCGGCGGCCCGGTGCCCGGACGGCGACCGGCCCGGCGTCAGTGATCCGACGGACCGCCGCGTCGGCCCTGGAGGAAGGCGATGACGCACCAGACGACGAATCCGAGCAGCGCCACGGTGATCACCACAGCGGTGAGGTGCCAGGGCTTCACGTGGTCCTCCTCTGTCGACGACCGTCGCACACACCGTAGTCGCCGCCGTCGACCACGGGTACGCGGATCACTGCTCGACGGCCGCCGGACGGTAGGTCGCCTGGTTGCCGCCCGCACGTTTCGCCGCGTACATGGCGCGGTCGGCCTGGGCGAGGGCATCGCCGACCGCGTACACCGGCCCGCTGGCCACGCCGACGCTGACCCGGGCGCGCCACACCGCCATCCCGGCCACCGCGTCCACGGCCCGCCGGGCGACCTTCGTGCCGTCGGCGGTGTCGGCGTCGGGCAGGATCGCGACGAACTCGTCGCCGCCGAGCCGGGCCACGAAGTCGCCCTTGCGGACGCTGGCGGTGAGCACGTGCGCGACGGCCCGCAGCACCTCGTCGCCGGCCGCGTGGCCGAGCGAGTCGTTGATGTGCTTGAACCGGTCGATGTCCACCGCCAGCACCGCCACCAGCCGGTCGGCGGGGGCGCCCGAGGCGGCCAGGGTCCGCAGGAAGACGTCGAGTCCCCGACGGTTGGCGACGCCGGTGAGCGGGTCGGTCTGCGCCGCCCGTTCGGCCTGCTCGTGCTGCCAGCGCAACACGTCGTACGACTGCATGGTCATCGCCGTGTGCAGCCAGCGGTGCCGTTGACGCCAGAGCAGTTCGGCGAGCGCGTCACCGTAGGTGAGCCCCGGCACGGCGTCCGACGAGCCGTTGATGGTCAGCAGCACCGCGTGCGTCCGGTGCAGGGCCGCCGAGATCAGCCAGTCGGTCTCGACCGGCAGGGCGGACACCGCCCGCTGGATGACCCGTAGCGCCTCATCCGGTCGCCCCGAGCGGCGCAACGCGACGGCGTGGAACGGTCGACACAGCAGCAGTTCCTGGTGTTGTCGCAGACCGGAGTCCTCCAGCAGGGCCGCGTACCGGGGAATGTCGGCCGCCGCGCCGGCCGGGTCCTGGCGGTCGGCGCGGGCGCAGGCGGCATAGAGCAGCGCCAGCAGCCGCCATACCCGCGCCTGGGGGCCGGACGCCTCGGCCGCCGCGCGGGTCGCGTGCGTCTCGGCGGTGGTGGTGTGCCGCTCCGCCACCGCGACCTGACCCACCTGATACAACTCCAGCGCCCACAGCAGGTTGAGTTCGGCGAGGTTGCACAACCACATGGCCCGGTTGCCGTTGTCCGGGTAGTCCGGATGCCGGGTCGTCTCGTACGCCGCCTCGAACTGCGGCGCGGCCAACTCGTAGAGCCGCAGTTGGGCGTAGCCGATGGCGATCCCGGTGTGCGCGTTGCCCATGATCACCGGGTCGGGTTCGTCGACGAGCAGGGCGGTCTCGGCACTGACGAGGTCCCGCAGCACCGTCTCCACGTCGTACTCGGAGATGTCCTTGTCACCGACGCGCAGCCGCCGGGTGGCGCGCAGCGACAGCGCACACGACCGCCATCCGGCGCTGCCCTCGCGGTCCGCAGCGGCCAGCATCAGGTCGGCGGCGGCCACGGCAGCGCGCAGCTCACCGAGCCGGGTCAGCGCCACGACCCGGGCGAAGTGCAGCGCCGCCGGTCCGTCGGCGATCTCCCCGGTGGCCTCGCGCAGCGTCGTCTCGGCGGTCGCCAACGCCGGGGCGGCGGCGCCGGTCTGGGCCTCCTCGACGAGTCGCAGCGCCCGGAGGGTCACATCGTCCATGCGGTCCTCCGCACCGCCCAGGAAAGAAACAGGACGATGTTACGACATGAATCCGCCATCACGATCCGCCGCCGTTCGGTGTGCGATCACGGCAGGCCGGTCGGACCGGGTGTCGTCCGAGGTCATCCGGTCTGGTGGCGTTCGGTTTCGGTTGGCACGGTTGCTGTGCTTCGTTGCTGTTTGTCCGGCGGCTGTCTCGTCCAGCCGACGAAGCGGCGATGCAGGGTGCCAGCGGGTGCCCAGGGCATGTCCTCGGCGGCCTGGACGAGGTAGGCCCCGAGGTAGAGGGCCAGCGACACGGGCGCGTCCGCGTACTCCGCGCGCAGCTCCCGCCGCCGCGTCGGACACGGCCACGGCAGGTCGCAGCCCCCGCAACTCCAGATCGGCATGACCGGACCGTGGACGGTCACCGCACACCGCCCAGAAACCAGCCGTCGCGCCCTCGACGGTGATCCGCCGGGATCGCCCGCTCCGCGCCGCTGGTCACCGCTCACCGGTCCCGGGCCAGTGGCCGCGCTCGATCGGGATTCGGTGCTGGGCCTGGCAGGGCAAGTCGGCTCCGCACCGACAGACCCGCCGCCATCGCCGCCAACACCAGACCGGCCGATGCCGGCGGGCGAGAGTCAGTGCCGTGGCCGACAGATACTCGTCGTACGAGATGCGCCGCTTGGACAAGGCATCCACGCCCGACGCCGGGTGCGGTGGTATGCCTCGCGCGAGATCCAACAACCGTCGTCGGGCGGCCTCCTGCTCCATCGCCTGGATGCGTTCTCCGATGCCGATAGCCGCCGAGGGCGACGACGGGAAGAACCGGCTGACAACTCTCCGCAGGAGTCGAACATTGACCGTCATGTGGCCGGCCCTCCGTCCTCAGGGCATGGAGGGCACCTGCTGATGTGCCTCGTCCGCGCCCGGCTTCAGTGAGGTTCAGCCTCACGCCGGGCCCGCCACCGAACCAGAGGGTGAGCGTCCGCTAACCGGGTGTGCTGTCCGCTGGTGATCGCCGCCCCGGTGCGTACTCGATGCACGCCTCACGCAATGTCGCCGCCTCTGGTGCCCCCGACTGCTCCACCTTCGCCAGCAACTCCGCAGCCCGCCACCAGTTCGACGGCACCACCCGCCCGGACGCCACCGCCTGTGCCCCCAGAGCCGCCGCCTCATCCGGCTGACCGGCAGCGACCAGGGCAAGACCAAGGTCGAGTCGGGCCGACGCGGACCGGCGCGGTCGCGCTCCCCCATCGCCGGACGGATCCAGATCCGCCAGCACCGCCCGCGCTATCTGCTCGGCACCGGGGTCCCCCGCCCACGCCAAAGTCGTGGCCGTGTACGCGGCGGCCTTGGCCGGGTCGTAGCGATAGTGGTGCTCGGCTCGCTCAGGAACAGGCAGATTCGCCGTCAGCCGCTCCACCCGGTCCAACGCTCGTCGGGTCGCACCGACATCCCCGATCCGAGCCCACGCACGAGCCTCCTGAGCAGTCGCCTGGATGCGGGCAGAACTCCCCTTCGGAGCGATCCGCTGTGCTTGACGGGAAAGATCTAGCGCCGTCCGGTAGTCACCTTGAGTCAGCACGTCCCAGGCGCGGGTTTCGAGACACCATGCCTGGATCTCGCGATGCTCCGCATGCTCGGCGAGATCGCGGGCGGCTCGCAGGTGGGCAGCCGCAGCGGCCCGCTGCCGGAGGTCGATGTGCACGGTCGCCCGCAGCAACGCCAACCAGCCACCCGCAACCAACAGCCGCCGCTGTTGAGCAAGCGTGACCCGCCCGTCCAACAACCGCCCGACATAGGCGAGATGCCGCCGCACCAACGGCAGAAGATCCGCCGGGGCCATCGTTGGATAGAAACTGGCAAGATCATCGACGCCCTGCTCGATCCGATCGAGCACGTCTCCGCTGACATCACTGGCGGCGACTCTCGCCCGCAACTCGCCAGCCTCAGCAGCGTGGTCGATCGGTGCCTCCACCAACCGAGCAAGCACACCCCCCGCGTCGAGAACGCGGTCCAGGTGACGAGCCGTGTCGACAGTCGGAGCCTTGAGCCCCGCCTCCAACTCGTGCAGATGGCTCTTACTCCGATGGGCGAGTTGCCCGAGGGCACGAAGCGACAGGCCGCGCCGCTCCCGAAACTCACGTAGGGCTACCCCGAAGCGCGGGTCGACGGACGAGGCCATAGCGCCGCTCCAAGCTCAAGAGGCCAGGCGACCTCAACGGTCACCACCTCGTCGGACGGTACCGCGACACGTCGCGCGACGAGGACCCGTCGCCGCCGTCGTTATCCTGCCGGCGAAATCGCTTGCTATCGAGGCACTGCTTGAGAACGTTTCACGGGGTCTTGCTACCCCCTGTTTGCCCCGAGGTTGGCGCGGATGAGTAGCGCTCGCAGGGTGACGCCCTCGACCGCAAGTGCCTCGCTTCCGCCCTCCTGGCGGTCGATCACGCAAACGGCAGCGTCGGCATGTGTAGCATCGTCCCAGCTCAATTAGATCATCTCGATGTTGGTGATGGTGGGCGTCCCCCGAAGGGGGACATCCGTCTGCGGAGGCTCGCGTGGTACATGTCTAAGATGGCCGACCCCGAGCTGGACACCTACGTACAGGCGTCGATTAAACACATACCCGAACTGCACATGGAAGAACGCTATGCGCGATCGGTCACCGGCGACAATCTGTTCAACCCGCCCAAGGACGCGGGCGACGAGACGAAGGAACTCGTCGAGCCGACCGTCCGCGCGTTCGGGGTCACGCCCGCCGACCTTCGCGGGGCGCAGAACTACATGCTGAACGAACTCAACACCCAGGTCGACGAGTTCGAGTCGTTCAAGGCGGACGTGCTCAGCAAGGGCGGCTGGATCTTCTACGCGGAGAACGAGGGCGGCGTACAGAACGATCGCAAAACCAGAAGTTACGACGGCGGCAGCCACCAGACCCACGGCACGGTGAAGGGCGAGGACCTTCCTCGGGTCGAGGATCCCAATCCGGATCAGACGCAGATGCTCGTGGACACCCAGCTCTCGCTGCTCAAGGCGGTCGGCGGTTCGATCCAGGCGGTGGCGCAGTACGTCGTCCGGGTCAACAACGCCGCCCAGTTCTATGCCGAGGCCGACAAGCAGTCCTTCGGCGAGACGGTGCCGACCGCACCCGAGTCCCTCCCCCGGGTCGGCGGCCCCGAGGAATCCGCCTGATGACCGGACCGGAGCAGCCGCCGACCAAGAGACACACGTCCGAGCGGCAGCCCGGCGACCAGCAGCCCTGCCGCGCCGAAGCTCGACGCCGCGCTCGCCGCGATCTGTAGAGCGCCAGCGACACCGGCGCGTCCGCGTACTCCGCGCGCAGTTCCCGTCGCCGCGTCGGCCACGGCCACGGCAGGTCGCAGCCCCCCGCAGTTCCAGATCGGCATCACCGGACCGTGCATCGGGTAACGGTCAGCAACTGCCTGCCCAACATCGAACGCAGCAGACGCGCCGCGCCCTGGGGATCGTGCACGCGATCACTTTAGCGCCGGTGCCACCTGGGGACCTGGTTTGCCGGCTGCCGGCTATCTTGACCGAGTGCCAATCCTCGAACCGGTGGTGGGCCGAGTCACCGCAGGCATCGCGCCCTTCGACCTGTGGCCGATCACGACGCCCGACACTGGCTGGCTGACACTGAACGGCAGAATGACGTCTGCTGAGGTTGGCATGGTTGTCTGGTCACTGCTCTTTCACAGCACACCAACCGGCGAGGATCTGGCGGTCCCAGAAACACCCGAGGCCGCATTTCAACTGCTCGCAAGCTTCGACACTCTCTACGCTCCCGGCGGCTTGTTACTCTCCGATTCCACGACCGGCGTCGTTGTCGAGCCGGGTTGCTGCTGCGACCTCTTCGAGTGGCGAGACTGGCTCGGAGCCTTGCACGGCGACCCGATCGATCTGGGCCATAGCCCAGCACCGGAGGTCGAGTACTGCGGGCAGGTGCTACGCATCTGGACGGATGGTGGCGATAGCGCCTCACCCCCAACGGACAGGGCCTACGTCGATGTCGATCGAGTGGCCCTTCCCGAGTTGCTGCAGTCGGCGCAGGGCAGCTTGATCGACTTCCTGAGAGTGGCACACGGTTGGGCGAACGAGATCCTCCCGGAAAAGGGCGCATGCCTCGTCGATGCGCTCGATTCAGGCTTGCAGATCAGCGAACCATTGGCCCTCTAGGTCCGAAAGCCGTTCGGCCCAGCGCCCCTGCCCGGCGCCCGCCGATGCCAGAAGTGGTTCAGCGGTTCTGGCTGGTCACCTCGACGGTGTCGAGGTTCGGTGCCAGGGCCCGAGCTACCTCCTCGGCGGCAGACCGGTCCTCGGGCCGCGTCAGGACGATGCTGACCCGCTCGACCCGCAGGGTTGCCCGGACCACCGGGTACCTGCCGACGACTGCCCGGAACGCGGCGATCGCCTCTACCGGGACCGCACCGTCCGCACCGGTCTCGACGGAGACGGCCGGCTCGACGGTGCGGTCGGTGGAGATCAGCACCGTCGTCACGCCCGTCAGCGTGCCGTGTCGGCCGCCGCCGGTGGTCAGGTCGTCGAAGAGTTCCATCGCGCCGACCCCGTTGGGCGCGGTGCCGACGATGCGCCACCGGTTGACGTCGGCCCGGGACGGCTTCGAGATGTGGGCCGACGTCACCTTGGAGTCGGTGCTCATCGACCGCCACAACGACACCACCTCGTCGTTGCGGGCACTGTCCGGGACCACGGTGAAGGTGATGTCGGCGGCGGCGATCTTGCCCGTGACGTCGTCGCGGCCGGCGACGTACTGCCGCAGCTCGCCCGCCAGCTCGCCGACCCGGTCGGCCGAGGTGCCCTCCGCGACGGTCAGCGTGCCGGTCGTCGAGCCGAAGAAGGGCAGGGTGTTCTCCTCGGTGGCGTGGACGGTCGCCACGTCGGGCGTACCGGCCCAGTCGGCCTCGAAGTCGGCGGCCAGGGCGCTGCCCTTGTTGACGGCGCAACCGGACAACACGGTCAGACCGAGCATGAACGCGAGGCCGGTCCGGAGTCTGCGCTCAGCCATGCGCGGTCACCCGGACCGACGGCACGGCAGAAAGACGATCACGATTCACGCCTCCTTCCTAGCACGTGCCGTCGAACCCATCATGGTGCTGACCTGCCGAACCTCTCCCCTGGGCGGTCAGGAGAGGGCCCGGACCGCCCCGTGCTCGCCGTCGGTGCGGCCGGTGTCGCGGGCGAAACGCAGCAGCGCGGTGAGGGCCAGCGCCGCCGTGACCGCGCCGCCGACGAGGCGTACCCGGTGCCCGGCGACGAACTCGGCGGCGACCTGACGCAGGTACTCCGGCGAGTGGGTGCCCACCGGGTCCACGAACATGATCTCGTTGCGCGGCCAGAAGAAGACCGCCGAGAAGAGGAACTCGCAGACCACGAAGACCGCCGTCGCGGACGCCACCCACCAGCGCAGCCGCCGCTCGCGCCAGGTGAGCACCGTGGCGGCGAGACTGCCGAGGATCACCGAGGCGCCCAGCGGCGGGAAGTAGTCGCTCGGGCCGCTGACCACCAGGAACTCGCGGGCACGCAGCAGCGACGCCGGAGCGTCGTCGAAGATGTTCGGATAGAGCATGACCGTTTCGGCGACGACACCGCCGAAGGACATCATCGCCGCCCACACGAGCGCGACGAGCACGATCCAGGTCAGTCGGGTACGGGTCACGACGGGCACCTCCTGGCGCGACGGCGCCCGGACCGGGCGCGCTGACGTCGTCTCCCATGCTGGGTCCGGTGGCCCGCACCGTCTGCCGCCCGCAGGCGCGGGCCGGGTCGCCCGTGGGCGTACCCGGTGCGGTGTTCCCGACGCGCGGCGGCGACGGTCCACGTCGACGCGCGCACGACGACGCCCCGTCGGCGCGGGGTGACCCGCACCGACGAGGCGTCGTCACCGGACGCGGCCTACCGGGTGATGGTGACCGTCGCCTTGCGGAAGTTGTTGCGCTTGTCGTTCTTCGTCGGGTCGTAGCCCTTCTCGACGTTGCCCGCCGTGTCCACCGAGAACCAGTGGAACGTGGTCGTCTCGGTCACGCGGAACACCTGACCCGGCTCTCGGAACTCGGTCGCCTGGTAGCGCGGCGAGTCCAGGGTGGGACGGCTGCCGTCGGTCGTGTAGTAGATGGTGGCCGGTTCGCTGGTCTCGAACCGGACGTCGACCGGGCCCGCGTACCGGCCGCCGCCGGGCACGAGCGTCGACGTCGGCTTCTTCTTGTCCTTGCCCCACTCCGCCGCGATCCGGAACATCTCCATGATGCCGTTGGCGTACTCCATCGTCTCGGCGTGCCCGCTGACCAGCTCGGGGTTGCCCACCCACGGCGGCTGGAACGAACCGCCCTGCCAGTTGCCGGTGGCCGGGTTGTAGATCGAGCCGCCGACCTCCCAGCCGAACGAGTAGATGCCGTACGTGTGGTAGAGGTCCTCCCGGACGTTGCCCGCCGAGGAGTAGAGGACGTCCGAGGAACCGCCCACGTTCTGCGGCGTCACCACGGTCTCCCGGTGCGCCTTCACCTGCGACAGGATCCGCGCCGCCGACTGCCAGTAGAACGCCTCGTCACCCAGCGGCGGCCGGGGCGTGGTGATCCGCCCGTCGGCGATGTACGCGCCGGGCTGCCAGAACAACTGGCCGCCGTTGGAGTGCACGGACATCATGAACTTGATGTTCGAGTACGTCTCGACGAGCCAGACGACGTTCTTCGACTCGGGCTCGGACAGCTTCTCCGGCCCCTGGAACGTGTCGCTGACGCAACTGGTCGAGCCGCCCGCGTACCCGTCGTGGCCGGAGCCGACCCGGTAGTTGCGGTTCAGGTCCACGCCCCAGGCGTTGCGGCGGGCCGGGTCGGCGTTGTCGTCCGCGCAGTGGTTGGTCATGTTGCGGCGCTGCGAGGCGAAGTTGTAGAAGCTGTAGTTCGCGCCGTCCGGGTTGTTGGAGAGGATCAGGAAGACGTCGGTGTTGTCGACGATCTTCTTCGTCTCCTTGTCGGTGCGGTAGTTGTGGACCAGCCGTTCGGCCGTCTCCAGCGTGGTCGTCGGCGGCACCCACTCACGGGCGTGGTCCTGCGCCTGGATCAACACGCCCGGGTTGCGGCCGTCGCGGTGCTTGCCGATCCGCAGCACCGGGATGGTGGCGGGGCCGCGCGGCACCTCACCCTCCGGCGCGCCGACCCGCTTCTGGTCGAGGAAGTCGGTCAGCGCCACCGGGCCGGTGGTCGGCGCCACGACGCCGGTGCCGGCATTGCTGCGGTACGGGTGCGCCCGGTCGATCAGCCCCTGCGACCGGGTACGCAATGCCTGCGCCACCTCGGCGGCCGTGCTCGCCGCCGCACCGGTGGCGTCCGTGCCCAGCAGGACGCGGACCGCCGAGCCGGTCACCTCGACGGTGAGCGGGAGGCTCTCCCCCGGCGCAAGCGCGAACTCGACGGTGACGTCGTTGCCGCCCTCGTGCCCCCACGCCGCCGAGCTGACCACGACCGCCGACTGTCCGGTCCCGCCGATCGTGGCCTGCGCCTTGCGCTGGTAGCCGTTCGTGCGGTGCGGCAGATGGACGATCTCGGCGATCTGCGGGAACTCGCGGGCGATCTCCTCGGCTCGGGCGAAGAGCTGCTGCGGGTGCCGGTAGCCGTCGACGAAGTCCGACCGGTAGCCGGGGTTCGACGTCAGCGGCGGGGCACCGTTCTCCAACCAGTCCGAGACCGGGCCGGTGACCACACCGCCGGTCGAACTGGTGACCCGGATCCGGTCCGGGCGGGTGTCGAGTTTGAACAGGTTCCGGTGGAACATGTACTGCCCGGAGTCGACGAACCGGCTCATCGTCCGGGCGAAGCCGAACTCGGTGCCCTCGCCCGAGTCGTTCTCCACCTGCATCCCGACGATCGGCGTGGTCTGGCTGCCCTCCGTGGTGCGCGCCTCGACGTACAGGAAACCCTGGCCCTTGGTGGTGAACCAGTCGGCGCGGGCGATCCGGACCGTGCCGTCGGGCCCGGCCGCCGTCAGGGTGCGGGCCGCGACGCCCGGCAGGCCCCCGTCGGCCTCGTCGCTCCACTCGAAGCCCTCGTCGTCGGCGAGGATCCGGACACCCATCGCCTCCAGCGCGGTGCGCTCCTCGGCGGTCGCCGCCACCTCGCCCTCGATGCCGTCCGGCACCCGGGTCAGACCGTGCTCGATGTCGAACCCGGCGGCGGCCACCCGGTCCAGCATGTCGGCGCCGGTCATCTGGACCCGGACGTGGCCGACGTGGTCGGGTTCGTCGAGATGGGTGTCGGCCGGACCACCCGTGCCGGCGGGCACCGCGCCCACCGGCACGGGTGATGCCGCCGCCATGAGTACTCCGCCCACCAGGGCGGGCAGCGCGAAGAGCGCGAGGCGCAGTCGTGTGCGTCGCATCTCCCCTCCTCCTGCTTGTGGCGTGTCACGCACGTCCATCGGTTGCGGTGAAACTAGCGGCGCCGGAGGGGATCGATGGATTTTGACCTGCCCGGTTGAGGAAACCTTGAGGATTCCCCACGGCCCCGACGGTGTGGTGTGATCTCCGGGTATGAGGGTCAGGGTCGTCGGTGCGGGCGTGGTGGGCCTGACCTGCGCCCTGCGCCTGGCGCAGGACGGACACCGGGTCGACGTGGTCGCCGCCGGGACGGGTGAGCAGACCACCTCGTCGGTCGCCGCCGCGCTCTGGTACCCCTACCGGGCCCATCCCCGGGCCCGGGTGACCGGCTGGTCGGCCACCACCTACCGGGTGCTGTGCGGGCTGGCCGACGACCCGGCGACCGGCGTCCGGCTGCGCCGGGGCCGGGAACTGTTCCGCCGGCCCACCGCCGAGCCGTGGTGGCGGGCCGCGGTGCCCGCGCTGGACCGGGTACGCGGCGACCGGCTGCCGCCCGGCTACGTCGACGGGTACGAGCTGACCGTGCCGGTGGTGGACATGGCACGACACCTGCCCTGGCTACGGGACCGGTCGGTGCGCGCGGGCGTCGAGATCCGACCCGGACGGGTTCCCGCCCTCGCCGACGCCTTCACCGACGGCGTGCACGCGGTGGTGAACTGCACCGGCCTGGACGCACGCGAGTTGACCGGCGACACCTCCCTGACCCCGGTACGCGGACAGGTCGTCGTGGTCAGCCAGGTCGGCCTGGACGAGTGGCTGCTCGACCAGACCGATCCCGGGCACCTGCGGTACGTCGTGCCCCGGACGGACACGGTGCTGCTCGGCGGCACCGCCGAGGAGGGCGACGAGGAACGGCACGCCCGCCCGGAGACGGCGGAGGCGATCGTGGCCCGCTGCACGGCGCTCGTTCCCGCACTCGGCGCGGCCCGCGTCCTCGCGCACCGGGTGGGGTTGCGTCCCGCCCGACCGAGCGTCCGGCTGGAGACCGAACGGACCGCGCCCGGCCCGGTGGTGCACTGTTACGGCCACGGCGGCGCCGGGGTGACCCTCTCCTACGGCTGCGCCGCCGAGGTCGCCGAGCTGGTGGCGGCGCTCGACTGAGCGGCTCAGCGCGACAGGTGCCGGGCGAGTTCGGTGCGGTTACGGACGCCGAGCTTGCGATAAATGTTGCTGAGGTGGAACTCGATGGTTTTGGCCGACACCGACAGCCGCCGGGCCGCCTCCTGGTTGCTCAGTCCGTCGGCGACGGCACCGGCCACTCTGGTCTCTTATACACATCT
>NZ_SISL01000630.1:0-2647 GCF_004307965.1 Verrucosispora sp. SN26_14.1
ACACCGGACGGCCCCTGCCTCACCCGGGGGCGGGTGGGGCAGGGGTCCCGGAGCCTCGGCGGGCTCAGACCGCGAGCGCCTGGCGCACGGTCCGCTCCGCGCTCGCCCCGCCGTCGCCGGCCGAGGTGACCCGCCCCGACTCCAGTACGTGGTAGCGGTCGGCCACCCGCAGCGCGAAGCCGAGGTGCTGCTCGACCAGGAGCACGCTGAACCCGCGCTGCGCGGTCAGCGCCACGATCCGCTCCTGGATCTCGGTCACCACCGACGGCTGGATGCCCTCGGTCGGCTCGTCGAGCATCAGCAGTCGGGGCCGGGTGATCAGGGCACGGGCGATGGCCAACTGCTGGCGCTGGCCACCGGAGAGCAGCCCGGCCCGGCGACGCAGCAGCCCGCGCAGCGCGGGGAACAGGTCCAGCACCTCGTCGGTGGCCGCCGCGCCGTCACGCCGACCGTCGGCGACCAGACGCAGGTTCTCCGCCGCCGTCAGGTGCGGGAAGCACTGCTGGCCCTGCGGCACGTAGGCGACACCTCGGGCGACCCGCTCGTGCGGGGCCAGCCGGGTGATGTCCACCCCGTCCAGCTCGACCCGACCGGCACTGGGACGCAGCAGGCCGGCGGCGACCCGCAGCAGGGTCGACTTGCCGGCGCCGTTGTGTCCGAGGACCGCCGACACCCCGTCGTCGGGCACCTCGACGTCGACGCCGTGCAGCACCCGGCTGCGCCCGTAGCCGGCGTGCACGCCGCGCAGACTGAGCATCATGCCTCCGTAGCCGTCGGAGCCGACCCTGCGTCGACCGGGTGACCGAGATAGACCTCCTGCACGCGCGGGTCGGCCTGCACCTGCGCCACGGTGCCCTCGCTGAGCACCCGACCGGCGTGCAGCACGGTGACCGTCCGCGCGAAGCGGCGCAGGAAGTCCATGTCGTGCTCGATCACCACCACCGTGCGGTCCTGGGCGACCTTCTCCAGCAGGCGGCCGGTGGCGTCGCGTTCCTCGTGACTCATGCCGGCCACCGGTTCGTCGAGCAGCAGCAGGCGGGCGTCCTGGACGAGCAGCATGCCGATCTCCAGCCACTGCTTCTGCCCGTGCGCGAGGGTGCCGGCGAGCTGCTCGGCCCGGTCGGCCAGGCCGATCACGTCGAGCGCCTCGGCCACCTCGTCGGGCACCCCGTGCCGGCGGCGCAGCAGCGTCGCCCAGCTCCGGCGGGCCCCGGCCGCGATGTCGAGGTTCTGCACCACGGTCAGTTCCTCGAACACCGTCGAGGTCTGGAACGTCCGACCGACGCCGAGGCGGCTGATCCGGTGCACCGGACGACCGAGCAGTTCCCGGTCGCCGAAGCGGACCGAGCCGGTGGCCCGGACCAGCCCGGTGACGGCGTCGACCAGGGTGGTCTTGCCGGCACCGTTGGGTCCGATGAGGAACCGGATGTCGCCGGGCGCGACGTCCAGGCTGACGCCGTCCACGGCGGTGAAACCGTCGAAGCTCACCCGCAGGTCACGCACGTAGAGCCCGTGTAGCTGCTCGCTCACGATGCCGCCTCCACCTTGCGCCGCCGTAGTCGCCCGAACGGACCGGGCCGCGGCCCGCCATCGGCGGGTGGGTCGGAGCGGCGGCGCACCAGGCCGACCAGCGACGCCAGACCGCCGGGCAGGAAGGCCACCACCACCACGAACAACAGGCCCTGGAGGTACGTCCAGGTGCCCGGGAACCGCTCCGACAGGGCGGTCCGGGCCCATGCCACCGCGATCGCGCCGAGGACCGGCCCGAGCAGGGTGGCGCGACCGCCGATGGCGACACCGATGACGAACTCGATGGAGGGCACGATGCCGATCAGCGCCGGTGAGATGATGCCGACCGCCGGGACGAACAGTGCCCCGGCCAGCCCGGCCATCCCCGCCGCCACCACGTACGCGACCAGTTTGACGGTGGCCGGGTCGTAGCCGAGGAAACGGACCCGTTCCTCGCCGTCGCGGACCGCGACGAGCAGTTCGCCGTAGCGGCTCTGCATCAGGTGCCGGGTCAGGGCCAGCAACGCCAACAGGGTACCGGCGATGATGAAGTAGACCATCCGCTGGTTGACCGGGTCGTCCAGGTCGTAGCCGAAGAAGCCCTGGATGTCGGTGAGGCCGTTGGTGCCGCCGGTGGTGCCCTGCTGGCCGATCAGCAGGATCACCATGGCGGCGGCGAGGGCCTGGCTGAGGATGGCGAAGTAGGCGCCCCGGACCCGGCGGCGGAACACCAGCGACCCGAGGACGAAGGCGACCGCCATCGGCAGCAGCACCGTGGCGGGCAGGGCGAACCACGGGCTGGCGAACGGGCGCCACCACAGCGGCAACTCGTCGAGTTGCCCGTACAGCATCATGAAGTCGGGCATGTTGCCCGGACCCGCGTCGGCGAGCTTGAGGTGCATGGCCATCGCGTAGCCGCCGAGGCCGAAGAAGACGCCCTGGCCGAGGGCGAGCATGCCGCCGCGTCCCCAGGCCAGGCCGATGCCGACCGCGACCATCGCCACGCAGAGGTACTTGGCCAGCAGGGACAGCCGGAAGTCGGAGAGCAGCAGCGGGGCGACGGCGAAGAGCAGGGCCGCGCCGAACGCGAACCCGGCGGCGGCCCGGAACCGGTGCCGGGCCGGGCCGGCGGCCGGGG
>NZ_SISL01000631.1:0-2641 GCF_004307965.1 Verrucosispora sp. SN26_14.1
GGTGTACATGGCGGTCTGCGAGATCTCGTCGCGACCACACCGAGTTGCCGGTGGTCGCGTTCCGGGTCGGCGGCGACGAGGCCGGCGACGACGTGGGCGGCGGGTACGCCGGTGCGGAGCAGGGCCAGTCCCTGCGGCCGGTAGGCGAGGTTCACGTGGGCCTGGGTGGCGATCGCGCCGAGGTCGGCCTCGGCGGCCGGGACGAGGGCGCCGGCGGCCAGGAAGCGGCTGGCCACGACGATGCCGTAAGTGCGGCCGTCGGTGGATCGGGCGACGAGCGAGAAGGTCACGACAGCCAGGTTAGCGCTGGTCAGGGCCGTGTTGCCGGTGCCGGGCGGCGGGGTGTCAGAAGGGTGGGGCGGCCGGTTCGGGGGCCTTGTTGCGGGCGCGCAGGGAGTCGGTGAGGGCGACCACGCCGAGCACCACGAGGACCAGCATCTGCGAGTAGACCGGCGGGAGGTGGACGGCCAGCGGTACGGCGGCGGTCAGCAGCAGTGCGGAGATCCAGCGGGGTGCGGAGACGCGGTGGAACACCTCGTACTCGAAGCGGGCCCGGCCGAGCAGGAACACCACCGGGCCGCCGAGGATCATGACGATCCAGGCGGGTTCGGGGCGGTAGAGCGGGTGTTGGATGGCCAGTTCGTAGCCGACGGCGGTGGCGGTGAGCCCGACCACCATGACCAGGTGGGTGTCGGCGGCGGAACGGCCGATGCCGGCCGGTTGCCGGGCGCGGGCGACGGCTTCGCCGAGGATCTGACCGGCGCGCTGGACGTAGATGCGCCACAGCAGGATGGAGGTGGCCAGTGCGAGCGCGAACGCCACGGTCTGTGACGGGGGATAGGTGCCGCCGCTGTAGGAGAAGCCGGCGACCAGCACGGTCTCGCCGAGGGCGATGAGGAAGAACTGCTGGTAGCGCTCGGCCAGGTGTTCGCTGGAGATGTCCCAGCGGGAGACCGTGGAGCGGCCCAGCCCGGGCACGGGGTAGCCGTACCGGCCGGAGACGTATTCCAGGCCCAGCGCGCTGGTCCAGAGGATCACCCGTGGGTTGACCGGGAGCAGCGCCCCGATGATCCACAGCACGCCGGAGGCGGTGAAGGTGATCGCGGTGCGGGCCTTCAGGGCCCGTTCGGGGGTGTCGTAGGCGAGCAGGATCAGCGGGCGGGCGACCTGCGCCACCACGTACGCGACCGCGAAGGCCAGCCCGGAGGCGGTGATCGCCTGGGGGATGGCCACGCCCATCACCATGCTGCAGACCAGGGCGATCATGACGATGAGCTGCACTCCGCCGTGGTACGGGTCGTAGCGGCTGGTCGCCCAGGCGGTGTTCTGCCACAGCGCCCAGAGCGCCAGCAGCAACAGCAGTGTCTTCAGGCCACCGGTCACCGGCGTCCAGCCGGAGGCGCCGCCGGGTTCCAGCGCCAGGTCCTCGAACGAGCGGGCGGAGATGCGGGTGAGCGCGAACACGAAGACGAGGTCGAAGAAGAGTTCCAGGAACGTGGCCCGGCCCGGTTGGGAGACCGGCGTCAGCCGACCGGCGAAACGCGTCACGGTCGGCTGCCCCGTGCGCCGGTCCAGCTCATCCTGCTGTCGTAGCACCGTGCGGGGCAGCTCAGCGGGGTATTCCGGGAAGCCGACCAGATCTTGCTCGGTGGGTGCGGCACCGGGCACCATCGACCGATGACGACGCGATGGGCAATGACGGTGCCGTTGGGCGCGATCCCGCTCGCCGACCACGCCGCGATGTACGCGGCCCTGGCCGACGCCGGTTTCACCGACGTGTGGTCCGCCGAGGTCAACGGCGCCGACGCGTTCACCCCGTTGGCGCTCGCCGCGGCGTGGCAGCCCCGCCTGCGGCTGGGCACCGCGATCGCGCCGGTGTTCACCCGGGGGCCGGGCCTGCTGGCGATGAGCGCCGCCGCGCTCGCCGACGTCGCTCCCGGCCGGTTCGCCCTCGGCATCGGCGCGTCGTCGCCGGTGGTGGTCACTGACTGGAACGCGGTGGAGTTCACCGAGCCGCTGCGGCGGACCCGGGACGTGCTGGCGTTCCTGCGGGCCGCGTTGCGCGGGGAGACGGTCGACGGGGACTTCGACACCTTCGCGGTCCGTCGCTTCACGCTGGAACGGCCGCCGCTGGTGCCGCCGCCGCTGCTGCTGGCCGCGCTGCGGCCGGGCATGTTGCGGTTGGCCGCCGCCGAGGCCGACGGGGTGATCCTGAACTGGCTGGCCGCCACCGACGTGCCCCGGGCGGTGGCCGAGCTGGGTGAGCGGCGCCCACAGTTTGACGTGGTCGCGCGGATCTTCGTCTGCCCGACCGAGGACGTCGACTACGCCCGTGCCCTGGGCCGGCGGATGATCACCAGCTATCTGACGGTGCCCGCGTACGCGGCGTTTCACCGCTGGCTCGGCCGCGAGGAGGCGCTGGAGGGCATGTGGCGGGCCTGGGCGGCCGGGGACCGGCGTGGCGCGTTGGCGGCGGTGCCGGACGAGGTGGTCGACGCGTTGATCGTGCACGGCTCACCCGAGCGGTGCCGCGCCGAGGTGCGCCGCTACACCGAGGCCGGGGTGCAGGTGCCGGTGCTGGCGCTGCTGCCCACGCCGGAGGTGCCCGCCGGGGACCCGGCGGCGCTGGCCGCGCTGGTGG
>NZ_SISL01000632.1:0-2637 GCF_004307965.1 Verrucosispora sp. SN26_14.1
GCGCGGACGCGGGCCGACCGGCCCGGCCGGGCGCCGGGCGCTACGAGGTGACGGAGATCGGTGAGGCGGTGCGGAAGGTCAGTGGCCGACGCCCACCGGCTGGCCCTGGCGAGGCTGGTAGCTGCGCGGGGCGCCGGTACGCCGCCGCCGTGCCTCCCGCACGGTCAGCTGGACTCCCTCGGTCAGCCCGATGGTCGGACGCCAGCCCAGTTGGGCGAGGGCCTTGCTGCTGTCCAGCGCCATCCGGCGCACCTCCTGCGGGTGTGGATGCGGCGCGTAGTGCGGGTCGCAGTCCGCGCCGACCACCGAGCAGACCAGCTCGAAGAGGTCGTTGACGGTGGTCTCCCGGCCGGTGGCGATGTTGACCAGCCCCGCACCCGGGTAGTGGCAGGCGCGGGCCACCGCGTCGGCCACGTCCACGATGTGCACGTAGTCGCGGGTCTGCTGGCCGTCGCCGTAGATGGTGGGCGGTTGGCCGTTGAGCAGGGCCTCGGTCATCAGCGCCACCACGCTGGTGCCGCCTCCGGTCGGGCGCGGTCCGTAGACGTTGCCGAAGGCCAGGGCGGTGTACGACATGCCGTGTTCGCGCCGGTACCAGTCCAGGTAGCAGATCCCGACGGCCTTGCTGATGCCGTACGGGCTGGTGGCCGCCAGCGGCCGGTCCTCCCGGATGGGCAGGGCGTCCGAGGAGACGTTGCCGTAGATGGCGCTGCTCGCCGCGTGTACGAACAGCCGAACTCCGCTCCGGGCGCAGGCGTCCAGCACGTTGATCGTCCCGAAGGTGTTCACGTCGGCGTCGAACAGCGGCGACTCCCGGGCTGCCTGGAGGCTGCCCTGACCGGCGAGGTGCACCACGACCTCGGGCCTCCATTCGTGGATCACGTCGACTGCCTCGGCGGTGCGGATGTCACCCCGCAGGACATCCGACTGTGACAGCCCGCCGTACGCGGCGTCGGCGAGGTTCTCGACCCGACCGGTCGAGAAGTCGTCGAGCACTTTGACGTGGATCCCCATCAGCATCAGGCGTGCGACGACGTGACTTCCGATGAATCCGGCTCCACCGGTCACCAGCACGCGATTGGGAACCGAGCTGCCTTGCGCGGATGGCTCGGCTCCGTTCAGCGGAACTTCCATCGTGAACTCCTTGGCGGCGGGGTGGTCAGTTCTGGTGGGCATCGGCGGTGTGACCAGCCAATTCCCTACTATCAGCGGGATCATTCTGACATATCACCCGCAAAGGGATGTCGATTACGATAAACGAAAAAGCTTTGTTTTGCGGCAAATGAACTGTTTATGCTGCTGAATCGTTCATAGTGCTGTCGAGGGCATTCAGGGGGAGCGCTCCGCCGCGTGGCGAGGAGGAAAGCCACATGGAGAAACCGTCGGTCGCCGTCCCGTTCGACGAGGACCTGCGAACGGTGGCCCCGGAGCCGGTACGCCGACACGGCCGTGAGTTCCTGCTCAACGGTCATCGACGCGGCTCAGGGCAACATGCGGCACCACCGGCACGCGGTCGCGTCCGCGCGCTGGTGATCGAACCGGTGGAGACACCCGCGCGGCCGGACCGCCTCAACGACGAGTTCGACGTCGTCCTGCGGCTGCCCGTACCCGCCGACGTCGAGCAGCTCACCGCGGTCCTCCGGCGACTGCGGCCCAAACTCCTGCTGCTCAAGAACTCGCTGGACAGCATCGACGAGCCGATCGTGGCCGCCTGCCAGCAACTGGGCGTGGAGATCCTGGTGCTGGCGCGGCCGGTCTACGGGCTGCTGCCCACGCCCAGCCTGCGGCGCTTCGGCGGGCTGCCCTGGATCCGACTCCGGTCGGGACCGCACCGCCGCACCGGTGAACGCGTCAAGCGCTACCTCGACCTCGGCGTCATCGCGCTCAGCGCGATCCTGGTGCTCCCGCTGATCCTCGCCATCACCGTCGTCGTCTCGTTCACCGGGCCACCGTTCTATCGCCAGCAACGCGTCGGTGCGGGCGGGCGACTCTTCTCCATGGTCAAGTTCCGCACCATGCGACCCGGGGCGGAACGCGAGACCGGGCCGGTACTCGCCCAGCCGGACGACCCCCGGATCACCCGCGTCGGCCGCCTGCTGCGGCGTACCCGCCTTGACGAACTGCCGCAACTGTGGAACGTCGTACGCGGGGACATGAGCCTGGTCGGTCCCCGTCCGGAGCGGCCCGAGTTCATCGCCGAGTTCCGGCAGTTGCCGTACTACGACCTGCGCCACCTGGTCCGGCCCGGACTCACCGGGCTCGCCCAGCTCACCGGTGGCTACGCCGCCACGGTCGAGGAGAAGCTGCGCTGCGACCTGCTCTATCTCAACTGTCGATCGCTGCGGGTGGACCTGACCCTGCTGGCGCTGACCGCCCTGGAGTTGGTCCGGGGATTCCCTCGTGGCTAGCGCGGCCGGCACGGTCGGCGCACGCCTGACCCGCAACACGCTGAGCATGCTGGGCGCCCGGATCGTCATGGCGCTGGCCGGCCTGGTCTCGTTGCCCGTCGTCTATCAGCACCTCGGGCCGGAGGCGTTCGGCGTCTGGGTGCTGCTGACCGGACTGCTCGCCGTCGTCGCCCTCTTCGACCTCGGGCTCGGCTCGGCGCTGGTCCGGGAGGTGGCGGCGGCCGAGACC
>NZ_SISL01000633.1:0-2634 GCF_004307965.1 Verrucosispora sp. SN26_14.1
GGCCCGACGGCGAGGCGCACCGCCGGCGGCGGATCGGTCAGCGGAAGTCGCGGGACGCGGGGCTGACCGGTGGCTCGATCGCGTCCAGCCGGTCGGCGACCAGGTTGACCACTCCCTCGTGCCGCTGCAACAGCCCGCGCACCACCAGCGCGGCGCTGGTCCGGGCCACCCGCCGGTGCCGCTGCCACAGCCCCGGGGAGCAGGTGACGTTGAGCATGCCGGTCTCGTCCTCCAGGTTGAGAAAGGTGACCCCACCTGCGGTGGCCGGGCGCTGCCGGTGGGTGACGATGCCGCCGACCCGGATCCGGCGGCCCGGCTCCACCCGCCCCAGCCGGTCGATCGGCACCGCGCCCAGGGCCTCCAGCCGGGGACGGATGAACCGCGCCGGGTGGTGCTCCGGGGACAGGCCGGTGGCCCACACGTCGGCGACCAGCCGGTCCACCTCCTCCATGCCGGGCAGGGTGGGCGCCGTCGCGCCGGTCACCGTGCCGGGCAGGCGATCCGGCCGGTCCTGCGCCGCCGCGCCGGCCGCCCAGAGCGCCTGCCGCCGACTCAGTCCGAAACAGGCGAAGGCGTCCGCGGTGGCCAGCGCCTCCAGGTGAGCCGAGGTCAGCCCCACCCGCCGGGCCAGATCCGGCATGTCGCGGTACGGCCCGTGCGCCGTCCGCTCCGCCTCGATCCGCTCGGCCACCGGATCACCGAGCGTACGCACGCTGGACAGCCCCAGCCGTACAGCCGGACCGCCCAGCCCCCAGGCGTGCGGCGGCTCACCGGGCCGGCTGCCCCAGCGGGTCTGCGGGGTCGACTCCAGCACCGGCTTCGCGCCGCTTGCGTTGACGTCCGGACGGCGTACCTCCACACCGTGCCGACGGGCGTCGTCGACCAGGGTCTGCGGCGAGTAGAAGCCCATCGGCTGGGCGCTGAGCAGCGCGGCCAGGAACGGGCCCGGGTGGTAGCGCTTGAGCCAGGAACTGGCGTAGACCAGATAGGCGAAGCTCATCGCGTGGCTCTCCGGGAAACCGTAGCTGGCGAACGCGGTGAGCTTGCGGTAGACGTCGTCGGCCAGCTCGCCGGTGATGCCGCGCTCGGCCATGCCGCGATAGAGCCGGTCGGCGATCTTCGCCATCCGCTCCACCGACCGTTTGGCCCCCATCGCCCGGCGCAACTCGTCGGCCCCGGCCGCGTCGAACCCGGCCAGGTCGATGGCGAGCTGCATCAACTGCTCCTGGAACAGCGGTACGCCGAGCGTCTTCTCCAACGCGTTGCGCATCAGCGGATGCGGGAAGGTCACCGGCTCCTGCCCGCTCTTGCGCCGGATGTACGGGTGCACCGAGCCGCCCTGGATCGGGCCGGGACGGATCAGTGCCACCTCGACCACCAGGTCGTAGAACGTCCGGGGCCGCAGCCGGGGCAGCGTGGCCATCTGGGCGCGGCTCTCCACCTGGAACACCCCGACCGAGTCGGCCCGGCAGAGCATGTCGTAGACCTCCGGATCCTCCAGCGACATGTCGCCGAGGTCCAGACTCATCCCGATCATGTCGTACCCGTAGTGCAGCGCGGAGAGCATGCCCAGGCCGAGCAGGTCGAACTTGACCAGGCCGACGGCGGCGCAGTCGTCCTTGTCCCACTGGAGCACGCTGCGGCCGGGCATCCGGCCCCACTCCACCGGACAGACCTCGATCACCGGCCGGTCGCAGATCACCATGCCGCCGGAGTGGATGCCGAGGTGCCGGGGGAAGCCCGCCCACCTCCCCGAGCCACCAGTCAGTTCGTTGGCGTACGCGATCACCTGCTCGGGGATCTCCGGCACGTCCACCGTGGCCACGTCGCCCCACCGGTCGATCTGCTTGCTCCACGCGTCCTGCTGCCCCGGCGAGAAACCGAACGCCTTGGCCACGTCCCGCACCGCCGACCGGGGCCGGTAGGAGATCACGTTGGCCACCTGGGCGGTGTGCTCCCGCCCGTACCGGGCGTAGACGTGCTGGATGACCTCCTCCCGACGGTCGGACTCGATGTCCACGTCGATGTCGGGCGGGCCGTCGCGTTCCGGGGCCAGGAAACGCTCGAACAGCAGCCGGTGCCGCACCGCGTCCACGTTGGTGATCCGCAGGGCGTAGCAGACCGCCGAGTTCGCCGCCGAGCCCCGGCCCTGGCAGTAGATGTCCGCCCGCCGGCAGAAGTCGACGATGTCGTAGACCACCAGGAAGTAGCCGGGAAAACCCAGCTCCTCGATCATGTTCAGCTCGTGGTCGAGCTGCGCGTACGCCTGCGGGTGCGCCTCGCGCGGGCCGTAGCGTTCCCGCGCCCCCTCGTCGGTGAGGTGCCGCAGCCAGCTCATCTCGGTGTGCCCCGGCGGCACCGGGTACGCCGGCAGCCGGGGCGCGACGAGCTGGAGGTCGAAGGCGAGTTCCGCGCCGAACTCGGCGGCCCGGGCCACCGCCCCCGGGTACGCGGCGAAGCGCGCCGCCATCTCGGCACCGCTGCGCAGGTGGGCGGTGCCGGCGGCGGGCAGCCAACCGTCGATCTCGTCCAGGCTGCGCCGGGCCCGCACGGCGGCGACGGTGGTGGCCAGCCGACGCCGCCCGGGGGTGGCGTAGTGCACGTTGTTCGTGGCGACCGTCGGCAGCCCGGCGG
>NZ_SISL01000634.1:0-2632 GCF_004307965.1 Verrucosispora sp. SN26_14.1
GTCCCGGGCCGCCGAGCGCCGCCGTCCGGGTCGGCGGCGGCACGCCGGGACCGGTTTTGTCCGGTACGGGCCCGGCCGGGCGTGCGGACGGGCATGCTCGGAGGCAGGCCGGTGGAGAGGGGATGGGCGTGGAGAGCTACCACGAGGACTGGACCGACAGCCAGCGGGCGCTCTACGACGAGTGCTACCGGGCCGGTACGGACTGGGCCGCCGACCCCGACACCGCCGCCGAGGACGTGCAGCAGGTGATCAACCTCGGCCAGGCCGACGACGACACGCTCGCCGACGCCGAGATCGACTTCCCGCCCCTGGTCGACGCGGTCACCGAGGCCACGGGTGAGCTGGTCACCACCGTGCCGGCGAGCCACGACGACCCGGCCTTCCGGGGTTTCGTCGACGGCGTACGCGACGCCACCGCCGACGAGGTCTTCGGCCTCTGAGTCACCGTCACCCGCCCTGGGCCTGTCACCCGGGGCGGTTGTCTGCCACCATCTAAGGTCAGTTCCGCCGACCGTGACGCCACGGGGCGGTGGAGTCGACCGGGACCATGCGGGGTCAGCGGGCAGACCGAACGGGGAGGCCGGGTGCGCATCCTGCTGGTCGAGGACGACCGTCGGGTGGCCGCCGCGTTGTCGTCCGCGCTGACGCGTCGCGGCTACGAGGTGGAGCACGCGGCGACCGTCACCGCCGCCCTGTCCGCCGCGCCGTGCGACCTGGTGCTGCTCGACCTGACTCTGCCCGACGGCGACGGCACCGACCTCTGCCGTGAACTGCGTCGCCGCAGCAACCAGCTCGGCATCATCGCGGTGACCGCCCGGGGCGAGGAGCGGGACCGGGTGCTCGGTCTGCGTCTCGGTGCCGACGACTACGTGGTCAAGCCCTTCTCGATGGTGGAGTTGCAGGCCCGCATCGAGGCGGTGCTGCGGCGCGCCTCGCACGCGGCACCGGAGCGCAACCTGATCGAGGCCGGGCGGCTGCGCATCGACGTGGCGGCCCGTACGGTCACCGTGGCCGAACGCCCGGTCGCGTTGACCCGCAAGGAGTTCGACGTGCTGGTCTCACTGGCCCGGCAGCCCGGTGTCGCGGTGCCCCGCGACCGGATCCTGCTCGACGCCTGGGGGACCACCTTCGCCGACCGGCACACGGTCGAGGTGCACGTCGGGTCGTTGCGGAGCAAGCTCGGCGACGCGCGGCTGGTGGAGACCGTGCGCGGCGTCGGCTACCGACTGCGGAGCGAGTGAGTGCGCCGCCGGCTGGTGATCAGCTACCTCCTGCTGATGGTGTTGGTGCTGGCCGCGTTGGGCCTGCCGCTGGGCATGACGCTGACCACGCGGGAGACCGAACGGGTCCGGGCGGACCGGATCGCCGACGCCACCCGGTTCGCCTCGCTGGCCGGTCCGGCGTTGCGCAGCGGTGTCTCCGGCCCCCTGGACGCCGAGTTGAGCAGCTACGACGAACTCTTCGGCATCGGCGCGGCGGTGGTCGACCGGGACCGGCGGGTGGTGGTCGCGTCGGGCGGCTTCCGTCCGGGTACGGGCACCCGCGAGGCGTTGGACGTCGCCCTCTCCGGCCAGCAGACCAGCGGACCGGAGTCGGTCTGGCCCTGGGTGCGCGGGCCGATCGTGGTGGCGGTGCCGATCAACGACGGTGGCGAGGTGCTCGGCGCGGTGGTGACCGCGACCCCGTCCGACGGGGTGCGCCGTACCGTGGTCACCTGGTGGCTGCTGCTCGCCGCGCTGGGCACGCTCGCGGTGCTGGCCTGCGTGCTCACCGCGTTCGGGCTGGCCGGTTGGGTGCTGCGCCCGGTCACCGAGCTGGACGCGGTCACCCACGAGATCGCCGAGGGGGACCGGGGTGCCCGGGTGCAGCACCAGGTGGGCCCGCCGGAGCTGCGGCGCCTGGCGGCGAGCTTCAACCACATGGCCGACGCCGTCTCCGACGTGATGGACCGTCAGCGCGCGTTCGTCGCGCACGCCAGTCACCAACTCCGTAACCCGTTGACCGCGCTGCGGCTGCGGGTCGAGGAGTTGGGCCCGAGCCTGACCGACGAGGACGGCCGCGCCGAGCACCGGTTGGCCCTGGAGGAGACCGACCGGCTGGCGCTGCTGCTCGACGCGCTGCTCACCCTGGCTCGGGCCGAGCGGCGGGAGAACCAGCGGGTGACCGTCGACGCGGTGGCGACGGCCGCGTCCCGGGTCGCCGCGTGGGAGCCGTTGGCCCGACACCGCAAGGTGGCCCTGCGCCTGGCGGCAGACCCGACGCCGGCGTACGCCCGGACCGTGCCGACCGCCATCGACCAGGCGCTGGACGCGCTGATCGACAACGCGGTGAAGTTCAGTGGCGTGGGCGGCGAGGTGACGGTCTCCGTCGCGACCCGGGAGGGCGGGATCGCCCTGGAGGTACGCGACACCGGCCCGGGTATGACCTCCGACCAGCTCGGCCAGGCGACCGAACGGTTCTGGCGGGCACCGGAGGTGCAGAACGTCGACGGCGCCGGGCTGGGGCTGACCATCGCCGCCGTGCTCGTCGACGCCTCCGACGGCCGGTTGACCATGCACCCGAACTCGCCACGGGGCCTGGTGGCCGCGCTGTGGTTCCCGGCGGCCACCGAGCCGGCCGACCTCGCCGCACC
>NZ_SISL01000635.1:0-2627 GCF_004307965.1 Verrucosispora sp. SN26_14.1
CCGTCCGCCCTCGGCCAGGGCGGCGGCCACGTCGCCGTCCACCGGGCCGCGCGCCGCCAGCAGATCCGCCGGTACGTCGGCGAGCTGTTCCTTCAGCTCGGTCGCGTACACCACCAGCCCGCCCCGGTAGACCGCGCTCGCCCCGGCGACCTCCACGATCGTGGCGGCCAGCAGTCCACCGGTCAGCGACTCGACGGTGGCGAGGGTCTCCCGCCGCTCGGTGAGGCGGTGCACCACACCGGCCGCCGCGCTGCCCATCTGTCCTTCGCCCTCTGTGACACCCACGCCCTGCATCCTTCCCGACGAGCGGGCGGTCTACCCGCCGCACCGCCGGGCGACCGATCAGCGGATACGGCGCAGCCGCAGAGCCTGGGCGACGTAGTCGAACCCGGTGACCACCGTCACCGCGACCGCCGCCGCCATGATCCACGGGCCGACCACGGCCAGACCGTCGGGCATCGGCCAGAGATACCAGGTGATGGCGAGGATCTGGAGCGCCGTCTTGACCTTGCCGCCCCGGCTCGCCGCGATCACCCCGCGCCGGATCACCCAGAAGCGCAGCGCGGTGATGCCCAGTTCGCGGGCGAGGATGACCGCCGTCACCCACCAGGGCAGTTGGCCGTACCAGGAGAGCAGCAGCAGGGCGGCACCGGTGAGCGCCTTGTCCGCGATCGGGTCGGCCACCTTGCCGAACGCGGTGACCAGCGAGAACCGGCGGGCGATCCAGCCGTCGACCAGGTCCGTCGCCGAGGCCACCACGAAGATCACGCAGGCGATGGTCTGCCACCCGGCGTGCGTCATGCCGGAGACCGCCACGCAGGCGGCGAAGACCGGCACGAGCAGCAGCCGCAGCGCGGTCAGCGCGTTGGCGGCGTTGACCACCGGGACCACCCGGGCCACCACGGGAAGCGGCGTGGACTCCGTCGCCTCGGTCATCGGCCCGCTCTCCGGCAGCACACCTGGTCGCTCCCCCGCTTCCTCCTGGCCGGCGGTCACCGTGTCGCGCCGGGCGCCGCCGAGATCATCTCATCGGGTACGGCGACCAGGTCGACGCCCTCGGTGTCGGTGACGGTGGCCCGGACCAGGTCACCGGGGCGCAGCGCGGCCAGGTCGACCCCGCCGCCGTCCGGGGCGACCAGGGTGGTGGAGCCGTCCACCTCGGGAGCCTGGTGCGCGGCCCGCCCCTCGACCACGCCGCCGTCGACCGAGTCCACGAGCACCTCGACCGTGGCGCCGAGGCGGTCCTCGGCGCGCTGCGAGCACAGCTCGTCGGCGAGGGCGCTGAGCTTGTCATACCGGCGCTTGATGGTGGCGGCGGAGACCTTGCCGGGCAGTCCGGCGGCCTCGGTGCCGTCCTCGTCGCTGTAGTCGAAGACCCCGATCGCGTCGAGCCGGGCCTCGGTGAGGAAACGGACCAGTTCCTCGTAGTCGGCGCGGGTCTCGCCGGGGAAGCCGACGATGAAGTTGCTCCGCGCCCCGGCCTCCGGCGCCAGGGCACGGGCCGAGGCCAGCAGGTCCAGGAAGCGGTCGGTGGAGCCGAAACGCCGCATCCGGCGCAACACGGGCTCGCTGGAGTGCTGGAACGACAGGTCGAAGTAGGGTGCCACGCCGGGGGTGGTGGCGATCGCCTCGACCAGGCCGGGCCGGGTCTCGGCCGGCTGGAGGTAGCTGACGCGTACCCGGACGATGCCGTCGATCACCGCGAGCTGCGGCAGCAGCTTCTCCAACGCGCGGGGGTCGCCCAGGTCCTTGCCGTACGAGGTGGAGTTCTCGCTGACCAGCACCAGCTCCCGGACACCGCTCTTGGCCAGCCACTCGGCCTCGGCGAGCAGCTCGTCCGGCGTACGCGAGACGAACGCGCCCCGGAACGCCGGGATCGCGCAGAACGTGCACCGCCGGTCGCAGCCGCTGGCCAGCTTGAGCGAGGCCACCGGACCGCTGTCCAGGCGGCGACGCAGCACCGGACGCAGGTGCGCCGGGGTGTGCTCGTCCACCTCGGCCACCGTGCCGTGGCCGGGCAGCGACACCGCGCTGTCCCGCCGGGCGACCGGGGTCAGCGGCAGCAGCTCCCGCCGGTCGCGGGGGGTGTGCGCGGCGAACTCCCGCCCGGCCACGACCGCGTCCAGCCGGGACGCGATGTCCGGGTAGTCGTCGAAGCTGAGCACCGCCTGCGCCTCGGGGAGGCTGTCGGCCAGCTCCCGGCCGTACCGCTCGGCCATGCAGCCGGCCGCGACCACCTTGGCGCCGGTGTCGGCGGCGGCCAGCAGCGTCTGGATCGAGTCCTGCTTGGCCTTCTCCACGAAACCGCAGGTGTTGACCACCACCACGTCGGCGCCCTCGCCGTCGGTGGTCACCTGCCAGCCGTCGGCGTGCAGGCGGGCGGCCAGCTCCTCCGAGTCGACCTCGTTACGGGCACAGCCCAGGGTCAGCAGGGCGACCCGGCGGCCGTCGGCGGGCTGCTCCGGGTCGCGGGGCGACGCCGGACGCACCGCCTGGGAGTCGTCGACAGGAGAGGTGGCAGACACCATCCGAGGGTACCGGGCCACCGGGCACCGGCCGACAGCCCGGCCGGACCCCGACCGACCGGAGGCGGACGGGTCGTGCGCGCTCGGGCCGACCGGGCAGGG
>NZ_SISL01000636.1:0-2626 GCF_004307965.1 Verrucosispora sp. SN26_14.1
GGTCGGCGACGACCGCCGCCGACGCCGCCCGGACGGCCTCGTCCACCGTGTCCGGCCCGGCGCGGTGCACCTCGGCCACGACCTCGCCGTCGACCGGGCTGCGCACCCGGTAGCGCGCGGCGGCCGGGTCGGTGTACCGGCCACCGAGCCAGGATCGGACGTCGGCGGTCACCGGGCGTCTCCGGCACCGACCGGCGCGCCGTCGGCGGCCAGCGAGGCGTGGATCATCTCGACCACCCGGACGGCGGCGAGGCCCTCCTCACCGGGCACCGGCGCGGGTGCGCCCTCGGCAGCCGCCCGGACGAACTCCTCCACCTCGGTACGGATGTTGGACACGCCGGTGGCGGCGCGGCTGGGCCAGTTGCGGGTGTCGCCGTTGACCGCGCCGTCGGAGGTGGCGTGCAGCAGGTCGACGTGGCCAAGGTCGATCTCGACGGAGCCGTGCTCACCGACCACCCGCAGCCCGGCCAACGCCCGGTTGGGTCGCCCGTCGGGCAGCGTCCAGTTGTTCTCCATCGAGCCGATGACGTCACCGTCGTAGCGGACGGTCGCGTAGACGGCGTCGGCGTGGGCGGAGAGCACGGCCCGGCCGAGGGCGGACACCCGGACCGCGGTCAGTCCGGTGACGAAGCGGACCAGGTCGGCGTCGTGGATGCCGAGGAACCACGCCACGCTGGTGCGTTCCGAGGGGCGTACGGCCACCGTGCGGGTGGTGTCGCGCCAGACGTCGACGTGCCACAGGGGACCGAGCTCACCGGAGCGGACCAGCTCGCGGGCGCGGACCACGCGGGGGTCGAAGCGCAGGATGTGACCGACCGAGAGGGCGTGCGGGTCGGGTCGGGCGTCGAGGATCTTCTGCGCGTCCGCCGAGCTGGTGGCCAGCGGCTTCTCGACCAGCACCCGTACCCCGGCCCGCAGGAACGGGATGGTGGTCTGCGGGTGCAGGTGGTCCGGGGTGCAGACGCTGACCACGTCGACCCGGTCGAGCAGCTCCTCGACGTCGCGGTGCACGGGTACGCCGAACCGGTCGCGGAGCGGCTGTTCCGCAGCGGGATCGGGCTCGACCAGACCGACCAGGTCGACCCCCGGGTGCTGGTGGTAGATCCCGGCGTGGAGCTGACCCATCCAGCCCATCCCCACGACTGCCGCTCTCAACATCGTCTCTCCGTCTCTCGCGGTTCGGTCGGCTCGGATGCAGCCAGCGCAACCTGTTGCAGGGATTCCTACCAGCCCATTCCACAGGCTGCAAGGGATGTTCTGAGAATGGAACGTCATGTACTGTCCGTGCAACCACGTTCCAATCAATGAATGGAGTTCGATGGAAACCCCGCCGGTCGAGGAGATCTGCCGCCGCTTCGGCAAGCTCTACGTGGCGGCGATCGCCGACGCGCTGGACGATGCCGGGCTGTGGCACCAGGTGATGACCGATGTGCTGCCGCTGACCACCGACATGGCGGTGGCGGGCGTGGCCTTCACCGCGCTGGGCCGCCCCGAACGAAGCACCGACCGTTCCGTACGCCTGGGCGCCCGGATGATCGACGAGCTCTCCGCAGGCGAGGTCGCGGTCTTCGACTGCGCCGGTGACCGGACGGTCGGCCACTGGGGCGAGTTGCTGACCAACGGCGCCATGGCGCGCGGCGCCGTCGGCGCCGTCATCGACGGCGGTGTCCGCGACACCGGCGCGATCCTGCCGCTGAAGTTCCCGGTCTTCAACCGGTTCCGCAGCGCCCGCGACGCCAAGGGCCGCTGGAACGTCGTCGACATGCAGTCCCCGGTGGTCTGCGGCGGCGTCCCCGTGCACCCGGGCGACATCATCGTCGGCGACAGCGACGGGGTCGTCGTCGTCCCCCGCGCGATCGCGATGGACGTGCTCGTCGAGGCCGAGGCGACGGTCCGCACCGAGACGGAGATCCGGCAGCGGGTCCGGGCCGGGGAGTCGGTGGGCGCCCTCTACCAGCAGTACGAGCGGTTCTGACCATGGGTGGCAGTGCACCCTCCTGGGGCCGCCCGGACCCCCGGCTGACCGACACCGTGCGGGCCCTGCCCCGCGTCGGGATCCACCGCTGGCCGGTCACCTGCTGGCCGGCGCCCCGCCTGCACCCGGCCGGCAACCCCGTCGTGATCGCCGAGGAGCACGGCGGGTTCGCCTTCGGCGGCAACAAGGTCCGTCAGGTCGACGTCCTGCTCGGCCAGGCCCGCGAGGCCGGCGCCGACACGGTCGTCACCTCGGCCGGACCGCACTCCAACCTCTGCCGGGTGGTGGCCGCCGCCGCCCGCGCCGCCGGCCTCGACGTGCACCTCGTGCTGCGCGGCGAACCACCGGCCGAACCCAGCCGCAACCAGGTGCTCTACGAGCTGACCGGGGCCAGCCTGCACTGGGTGCGCACCACCGACGCCTTCGATCCCGTCCAGGCGCAGACCATGACCGCCATCGCCGAGCAGGGCCGCACGACCGGGGCGACGACCGCCGTCATCGACGTACGGACCGCGCCCGGAAGCACCCTCTGCGCGCTGGCCACCACCGCCGCCGTCGACGAACTCGCCGACACCCTCGCCGACCGGCCACCGGACCGGATCATGCTCGCGGGCGGCGCCGGCAACACCGCCGGCGGCGTCCTGGCCGCGC
>NZ_SISL01000637.1:0-2625 GCF_004307965.1 Verrucosispora sp. SN26_14.1
GGCCCGGGGCACGCTGGACGCGGCACAGGAGCGCCTACGGTCGGCGTGGCGGCGTTTCGACGGGGTACGCGACGGGGTGGCCCGGTTCGGACCACCGGCGGCCGACCGGGACGACGTCGCCACCGCGTGGACGACGCTGTCGGAGTGGGCCGACGAGCAGGTGCGGCAGCGCCGGACGCAGCGGGCCGGTTCGGCGCAGTCGGTCGCCGCGGCCGAGGCGGTGGCCACCGAGGTCGCGGCCCGGATCGCGGGCATCTTCACCGCCGCCGGTATGCCCGCTTCCGACGATCCGGTACGCGCCGCCACGGTCGCCGTGGAACGGGCCGAGGCCGACCTGCGCCGGCTGACCGAACGCCGCACCCAGGCCGAGGAGCTGCGCGCCCAGCGGGCCGAGCACGAACGCCAGGCGCAGGTGGCGCGGGCGCTGGCCGGGCACCTGCGCGCCAACAACTTCGAGCGGTGGCTGCTGGCCGAGGCGCTGGACCTGCTGGTCGACGGCGCCTCGGGGATCCTGCGGGAACTCTCCGGCGGGCAGTACGACCTGGTCCACGACAAGGGCGAGTTCTTCGTCGTCGACCACTACGACGCCGGGCTGCGCCGGGGTGTGCGTACCCTCTCCGGCGGTGAGACGTTCCAGGCGTCCCTGGCCCTGGCGCTGGCGCTCTCCGAGCAGTTGGCCGGGATGTCCACCACGGCGGCCAGCCTGGAGTCGATCGTGCTGGACGAGGGCTTCGGCACCCTCGACGCGGCCACCCTCGACACGGTCGCCGCCACCCTGGAGAACCTGGCCGCCCGGGGTGACCGGATGGTCGGCGTGGTGACCCACGTACCAGCCCTGGCGGAACGCATCCCGGTCCGCTTCGAGGTCCGTAAGGACGCCCGCTCGGCCCGCATCGAACGGACCGGCCGGTGAGCGCGAGGAGTGCAGCGCAGCGGAGCCCCGCAGTCGCGAACGAAAGGTTCGTCCCGTGAGCGCGGGACGGTTCTTCGTCGACGCGTGGGATCCGGCCTACGGGGCCTCGTTCGAGGCGTCGGCCGGACCGGCCGCGCCGAGCAGCGCCCAGGTGGAGGCGGACCACGAGCTTCCGGTGGTGGACTGGCGGGCGATCGGCCCCCGGCCCGGGGTGCGCGCCCCGGACGTGGTGCTGCTGGTCGACGGGGTACGCCGGATCGACGCCAGCGTCTGGACGGCGGAGGAGGACGGCACCTCGTTCCCGGGCCTGGCCGCGTCGTACGCCGCCGGGGTGGTCCGGTGCGACCTGGAGCGGGGCGCGGCCCAGCTGGCCGGCGCCAAGGTGGGCCGGGGACTCTTCACGTCCAGCCCGTCCGCCGCCGACGTGGTCGCCGGCACCGTCCGCTATCCGGTGCACCGGGTCAGCGGCACCGGGGAGCTGGCCAAGCTGCCGGCCGCCGTGCAGGGGCCGCTGACCGCGCTGGAGGTGGAGGTCTCGTCCGCCGCGCGTACCGACGACGACCTGCTGGTGGTGGACGGACCGCTGCGCAACCGGCGGCAGTTGCCGCGCACCCTCGGTTACATCAAGACCCAGCACAGCCAGTATCTCGACGCCCGGCTCACCGCGGTGGTCACCGGGCTCGCCGCCGGGCACCGCTCCCCGGTGTTCCGTCTGGGCACCGCGTGGGGCGGCTGGTCGTGGTACGTCCGGCTACCGGTGGCCGCCGGTGCGCCCTGGGCCGGGATCGTCCGGCTGGAGTGCTCGGCGGACCTGGAGATCGCCGAGGTGGTGCGGCTGGCCGACCTGTCGCTGGTCACCCTTCCCCGGTTCGCCTCCACTCCCTACAAGGACCCCCGCGCCCCGCAGAACCTGGTGCCGATCGCCGGGCTGGAACGGCTGCTGCGCTCCAGGCTGGGTGACTCCCGGCTGCTGCACCGCGCGTTGACCGCCGCCGCCCGGAGAGGTCGCTGATGGGTCGGCGGCGCGACGCCGACCGGATCACCGCGCAGGTCGACACCGGGCAGGCCGAGCTGGTGCCCGACCCGGACCGGCCCGGGTCGTGGACGCTGCTGCTGGACGGCGCCCCGCAGTCGCATGTGGACATGACCGACCCGACCCACCTGGAGTTCGAGTACGTCCGCCGCCTGGCCGCCGCGATCGACCTGGTCGCACCCGCCGGCGCGCCACTGCGGGTGCTGCACCTGGGTGGCGGTGCGCTCACCCTGCCGAGGTACGTCGCCGCCACCCGCCCCGGCTCGGTGCAGCGGGTCGTCGAGGTGGACGGTGCGCTGGTCGAGCTGGTCCGCCGGGAGCTGCCCTGGCGACCCGATGCGCGGGTGAAGGTCCGGGTGGACGACGCGCGGGCGGTGCTGGCCGCCGGGCGGGACGCCGGCTACGACGTGATCGTCGCGGACGTCTTCGCCGGTTCCCGGACACCGGCCCGGCTGACCTCGGTCGAGTACGCCGCCGAGGTGGCCCGGGTGCTCCGGCCCGGCGGTTGGTACCTGGCGAACCTGGCCGACGGCCCGCCGCTGCGGTACGCCCGTGGACAGGTCGCGACCGTCCGGGAACTGCTGCCCCGGGCCTGCCTGGTGGCCGACGCCGGGGTGCTGCGCGGGCGGCGCTACGGCAACCTGGTGCTGGTAGCCGGCCGTCAGGATCCGCCGGTGGC
>NZ_SISL01000638.1:0-2619 GCF_004307965.1 Verrucosispora sp. SN26_14.1
CGAGCGCCGCCGCCCGCCGGGCCACCGGGGCATCCGTCGCCCCAGCGGTCCGTGCCGCCGCCGCACGGACCGGTGAGACCGTGCTCGTGCCGTACTTCTTCGATCTGCTGCACCTCGACGGCGCGGATCTGATCGACCTGCCCGGTCGCGAGCGGTGGGCCGCGCTCGCCGCGACCGTCGACGCGTCGGTGCTGGTCGGGCGGATCGAGGTGGACGGGCCGGAGCAGGCCGGCGCGGCATTCGCCGCCGCGCTCGACGCCGGCCAGGAGGGCGTCGTGGTGAAGTCGCCCGACGCGCCCTACGACGCGGGTCGGCGCGGTGCGGCCTGGGTGAAGGTGAAGCCCCGGCACACCCTCGACCTGGTGGTGCTCGCCGTCGAGTGGGGCAGTGGTCGGCGCAGCGGCTGGCTGTCGAACCTGCACCTCGGGGCGCGGGATCCGGCCACCGGCGGATTCGTGATGCTCGGCAAGACCTTCAAGGGCCTCACCGACGAGCTGCTGCGGTGGCAGACCGAACGGTTCCTGGAGCTGGCCGTGGAGCGCGGGGACTGGGTGGTGCGGGTCCGGCCCGAACAGGTCGTGGAGATCGCCTTCGACGGGGTGCAGACCAGCTCACGCTATCCGGGCGGGGTGGCTCTCCGGTTCGCCCGGGTGGTCCGCTACCGCGACGACAAGACCGCCGCCGAGGCCGACACCATCGACGCCGTACGCGCCATCCACGCCGGCCGCTGACCAGCGCAGACAGAGCTGGCCGGGGCGGGCTGCTCAGGCAGAGCTGGTCGGAGCCGTGCTGCTCGTCGCGGGGCTGCTCGGGGCCGGTTCGGCGGCCCGGTCGCGCGGGCGGTCGTCGTCGGGCACACCGGCCAACCGGCGGGCCTCCCGGCGGGCGATCCAGCCGTAGCCGAAGAGCGTCATCGCCGCGAAGATCCACCACTGCACGACATACCCGAGGTTCTGCCAGTTGTTGGCGTGCCCCACCGGCACCGCACGGAAGACCGGGTCGGCGGCCGGGGTCTGCTCGTCGAGCAGCACGTACGCCCCGTGCACCGGGTACGGCAACTGCGCGGCGAGCTGCGGTACGGCGACCCGGCGGGTCTCCAGCCGGCCCTCCCGTCGGGCCACGTTGCCGGAGCCGCTCTCGCTGGCGTGCACCCGGCCCTCGACGGTCACCTCACCGGCCGGCGCCGCCGGCACCTCGGGCTGGGCCATCGCGCCGCCGGGCGCCGGTGGGATCCAGCCCCGGTTCACCAGGACGGCGGTGCCGTCGGCCAGCACCAGCGGGGTGAGCACCTCGAAGCCGACCTTGCTCTCCACCGTCCGGCCCCGGACGAGGACCACGTTGTCGGTGTCGTACCGGCCGGTCGCGATCACCCGGATGAAGGTCCGGTCCTCGGCCGGTGCCGGGCCGACGCTGCCAGCGCCGCCGGTGGGCGCGGGCACCGCCTCGCGCAGCGGCATCGGGTCCATCCGCAACCCGGCGTCGATGCGTTCGTTGACCGCCGTCCGACCGTGGTAGCGGTCCAGTTGCCAGTTGCCGAGCATCACCATGATCGTGGCGAGGACCAGGGTCAGCGCGAGGATGCCCAGCCAGCGCGGCGTCAGCAGGAACCGGTACACGCCACGAGGCTACCCGTATGACCGTCGCCACTGCGCCGCCCCGCCCGTCGAGGTGACGGCCGGAAACCGGCCGGTCGACGACGGAGCGTGTCGGTGCCGGGGCGGTCCGCTCCGGTCGGGCGGATCGAAGTGGGTCGGGACGGCGGGCGGCGCCTACGGGCGACCGGCGTGGGTTATCGTCACGCGCACGGGGCGCGCCGACGGTCGGCACGCTCTCCGCTCGCGAGGAGTCGATGATGACCGTCGTGCCGCGTCTGGTGCTCAGTGCCCCCTCGTCGGGGCACGGCAAGAACGCGTTGGCGATCGGCATCCTCGCCGCGCTCGCCGATCGCGGTCTCGACGTGGCCGGATTCAAGATCGGCCCGGATCCGGTCGACGCCGCCTACCTCGGGCTCGCCGCCGGGCGACCCGGGCGCATCCTGGACCCTCGGCTGATGGGCACCGACCGGCTCGCGCCGCTGCTGCTGCACGGTGCCGCCGACACCGGGCTCGCCGTGGTGCAGGGCAGCATGGGCCTCTACGACAGCCTCAGCGGACGCTGCGAGACCGAGTCGACCGCAGCGGTCGCCACCGCCCTGCGCAGCCCGGTGGTGATGGTGGTCGACGTCGCCGCGATGGGCCAGTCGGTGGCCGCCCTGGTGCACGGCTTCCGGGCGTACGACGAGCAGCTCTGGATCGGGGGCGTGATCCTCAACCGGGTCGCCTCCGCCCGGCACGAGACGCTGCTGCGCGAGGCGCTCGACGACATCGGCATACCGGTCTACGGCGCGCTGCGCCGCCAGGACCTGCCGGCCGTGCTGCCGAGCCGCCGGCACGGGGTGATGCCGGTGCTGGAGAACGGCGGCGAGGCCGCGCGGGCGGTCCGCCGGCTCGGTGAGGCGGTCGCCGCCACCGTCGACCTGGAACGGCTGCTCGGGCTGGCCCGGTCGGCCCCCGCACTCGCGGTGTCGCCGTGGTCGCCGCACCCGGAGGGGGCCGCCGCACCGCCGGTGCCGGCCGGTGC
>NZ_SISL01000639.1:0-2615 GCF_004307965.1 Verrucosispora sp. SN26_14.1
GACCGCCGGGGGGTGGCCCCGGCAGCACGGTCGGCTGGTCGGTCAGGCTGGCGGTGACGGTGGCGGTCATGCCGTCGGGCCGACGGGTGAGGGTCAGCGCTCCGGTGAGCTGGTGGGCCAGCCAGAGGCCCCGTCCACCGGCGGTGGTGGTCGCCGGCAGATGCACCGTCAGGTCGGCGTCGGGTTCGTCCCCGTGGTCGGAGACCTCGCAGACGAGCAGGTCGGCCCGGCGGATCAGGTCCAGACGACCCTGCCCGCCGCCGTGCAGCACGGCGTTGGTGACCAACTCGTGCACGGCCAGGACGAGATCCTCGGCCAGGTCGCCGGTGAGTCCGGCGGCGGCGATCCGCGTGGCGAGCAGGTGCCGCAACGGCGTCACCGTCTGTGCGGTGAACGACTCGGACAACAGGCAGGTCTCCTCGCCGACCCCCGACATCGGGCCGCCGGTGCCACCGGCGTCCGGTTGGGCGAGGTTGCTCATGCAGGCAGGTTACGTCGTCCCCAGGTATCTGCGACTCTTGCCAAGCAGCAAGTATCGCGGTCCGGGTGCTGCTCGGGGCCCGACTAGCATGATCGAATGCCGCAGCTCGCCGCGATCGTCATCCATTGCCGTGATCCTTACCTGATGGCCCCGTTCTGGAGCCAGGTCACCGGCCTTCCGGTGGCGGCCGAGGACCGGATCAAGCTCGCCGACCGTACCCTCGGGCCGACCGAGTCGGTGCTGCTGCGCCACCCGGCCGGAAGCGGACCGGACATCTGGATCGCACCCGCCGGGGACCTGCCGCCGGTCGGCCGGATCCACCTGGACCTGGTCGCCGAGGACGACGAACTGGCGGCGGTGGTGGCCGCCGGGGCCACCGTGCGGCACACACTGCCGCGCTGGACCGTGCTGACGGATCCGGAGGGAAACGAGTTCTGCCTGTTCCGCCGGCACTGATCGCCGTTCCGACGGCACCGCACCGGGCGGGAGCGTCGGCCCGATCAGCCCGCCGGGGCCGAACGGTCGGCCGGGCGGGGCAGCGCACCGGTGGTCTCCAGGATCAGCGTGGCGACCGCCTCGGGATCGTCGCTCATCGGCACGTGACCGCAGCCGGAGAGGGTCTGCACGCGGGCGCCCGGCAGCTCGGCGCGGGCCCGTTCGGCCTGATGGACGCCGAAGATGCGATCTCGGTCACCCCAGCCGATGGTGACCGGTGCCGCGCACGCCCCGAGCGCGCCGCAGTCGACCCGGTAGCCCCGCGCGGCACGGGCGACGGTGCCGAAACCGGCACACCGGCGCAGGGCGAGCGCGTCGGCCAGAGCCCGCTCGGCGTCCAGCGCCGCCGGACGGGCCACCAGGGGGCCGAGACACCACGCGCGCAGGCCCGGCGAACGCAGTGCGGCCCGGATCAGCGGCGTGGGCAGGTGGCTGGTGACCCGCATCCAGCTCAGGGCGCGCAGCGCCCGGCGGCGTTCGGCGTCGGTGAAGAACCCGGCGGGGGAGAGCGCGGTGACCGAGGCGGCCAGCCCGGACACGGCCAGTTCCAGGCCGATCGCGCCGCCGAGGCTGTACCCGGCGACGTGCGGACGGTCCAGCCCCCAGTCGGCGAGGACCGGCCGGATGGTCGTGATGATGGCCGCCATGTCGGTGGGCATCCCGGTCGTCGGCACCGGGGACTCGCCGAAGCCGGGCAGGTCGATCGCGATCACGTCGTGATGCGCGGCGAGCCGGTCGAAGACCGGGTCCCACGCCTGGTGGCGGTGCCCGATGCCGTGCACGAGCAGCAACGGCTCCCCGGTCCCGGCCCGCCGGAAACGCAGCGTCACGAGCCGCCCCCCTCCACCGAGGTACGCCCGAAGGATCGCCCCAGTAGGCGTACCTCGTCCTCCATCTGCGTGACCATGGTCGTACCCCCGAAGCGGGTGATCACCGCGTCGGCCAGCCGGCTCTGCGCGATCGGCCGCATCGCCTGGACCAGCCCGATCGAGCGCGGCACGTACACCTTGCGGCGGCGGCGCTCGATGCCGCGCAGCAGCTCCTCGGCGCACCGCTCGACGCTCACCACGGTGTTCAGCGGCCAGGGCAGCCGGCGTTGGGCCTCCCGGAACGAGGCGAGATCGTCGCGCAGGTCGCGGACCATGTCGGTGTCGATCCAGATGGGGTGGGCGGTGCCCACGGTGAGGCCGTGTCGACGGTTCTCCAGGCGCAGGACGTTGCCGAACTGTTCCGCGCCCGCCTTCGACGCGCAGTACGCGGCCATCCCGGGCATCGCGCCGAAGGCCGCCGCCGAGGAGACGATCAGCACGTGCCCCCGGGCGGCGAGCACCTGCGGCAGGGCCGCGCTGACGGTACGCACCACGCCGGTGAGGTTGACCTCGATGGTGCGCGCGAGCGCGTCGACCGGACCCAGCGCGACCGTCCCGAGGTTCGCGATGCCGGCGTTGGCCACCACCACGTCGATGCCGCCGAACCGCTCGACGGTGGAGGTGACGGCGTCGTCCAACGCGGACTGGTCGGTCACGTCCGCCTCGTACCAGTGGCCGTCCAGCTCGACGGCGAGCTGCCGCAGCAGCGCCGGCTCCAGACCGACCAGTGCGACGCGGGCGCCCCGGGCGGCGGCGCGCCGGGCCAGCTC
>NZ_SISL01000064.1:0-20312 GCF_004307965.1 Verrucosispora sp. SN26_14.1
GCGGCGCCCAGGGTCAGCGCGTCCGGGCCCAGCAGCGGCTGTCCGCGCAACGCCTGCCAGGTCAGCAGCAGGGTTCCCGCACCGTACGCCGTACCGGCCACCACCAGCAGCCGCACCTGGGCACGCTGATCCAGCCGCCCGCTGCGGAACCGGCCCAGCAGCAGGGCCAGGACCGGCAGCACCTGCAACGCGTGCATGCCCACGAAGTGCGGGATCCGCAGGTCTCCACCGGTGGTGCTCCAGCCCAGGACCGGCAACCCGGGGCCACCGTCCGGTACGCCGACACTGTGCGCCCCGACGATCCCGGCGACAGCCGATTCCGCGCCGTTCATCGTCATCGGGACCGCGGTCAGCATGCCGAGCAGCGTCAGACCCAGACCCAGCCCCACCGCGTACCGGCCGACCCGGTCGGGGATCGGTCGCCGCAGCACCGCCACACCGATGACGATGTGCGCGACCATCAGCACGTTGATCGCTATCCCCATCGCCTGCCAGAGAGCGGCGTTCAGCGGGCTGCTCACGTTGAAGTGGCTGGTGGTGCCGCGCAGCACCTGCCCGACGATGATCGTCATCTCCACCACCCCCATGGCGACGACGACGGTGCCGGCCCATTCCGCGACCCGGCTGCGCCGGGGCAGCAGGGTGAGCATCCAGGCCAGGGTGGCGCCGTACAGCATCAACGAGACGGAGAACTTCAACGGCTTGAGCCAGATCGGCGCGCCGGTCAGGACCCGGGGATCGGCGAAGACACCCACGGCGCAGACGACGGCGAGGACCGCCATCGCCGAAACGAAGACCAACAGGGGACGGTGCCAGGGTGCCCGCAGGGGCAGCGCGGAAGACATGTCCTGATGCTGTTCGGGCGGCGACCCGGAAGCGCCCGACCAGCGGCCCCACCTGCGGCCGTCGGTCCGAGCGGCGTCTCCTACCCAGGTCGGAGGTGCCAGCCGTACCTCCGGCCAGGGCCGGGGGAGTGCCCCCTGGCGGGGACGCGATCCGCGTACGCTGCCGGGCATGGTCACCCGACCGGACGCCGCGCCGCGATACCCGGCCCTGCGGGCCACGGGCCGGGGTCCGGCCTGGTATCGGGGCGACTGTCACCTGCATTCGGTGCTCTCCCAGGGCGCGGAGCTGAGCGTGCCGCAGCTCACGGCGGCGGCCCGTGCGCTCGGGTTGGACTTCGTCGCGACCACCGAACACGACACCGTCCGTGGCCATGAGCAGTGGGCTCCGCCCCACTCCGGCGACGACCTGTTGGTGATCCTCGGTCAGGAGGTCACCACCCGCACCGGCCACTGGCTGGCCCTCGGACTACCGCCGGAGCAGCACGTCGACTCCGGCTACGGCATCCGTGACGACACCGTCGAACGCCATCTGGATCGGGTACGCCACACCGGCGGCCTCTGCGTGCTGGCCCACCCGTACGCGCCGTACCCGTCAGGGACGTCGGCCTACCCGTACCGCTGGTTCGACGCGGTGGAGGTGTGGAACGGCCTCTGGGCGTCTGACCTGCCGTGGAACGCCGACAACGAGGCCGCCCTGGCCGAGTGGGGACGCACCCTGGCCCACGACGTCCACCGGGGACGCTGGCGACCGGCGGTCGGCAACAGCGACACCCACCTCGCCGGCCAACTCGGCACACCGCACACCGTCGTGTTCGCCGAGGACCTGAGCACCGAAGCGATACTCGCCGGCCTCCGCCGGGGCCGCAGCTGGATCGCCGAGTCGACCGCCGTCCACCTCAAGGTCGAGGCGTCGACCGCCGACCACGTCGCCGCCGTCGGCCAACACCTACCCACCGGCGGCGAGCAGGCCACCGTACGCGTCGAGGTGTCCGGGGTGCCCTCCGGTGTCGTCACCCTGCACACCGAACGTGGCATCGTGCGCCGTGCGACGCTGTCTCCCGACGGGACGGGTACGACCCGGTGGCGCACCACGGCGGACGATGCCGGCCACGTCCGCGTCGAGGTCCGCCACCCCACCCGCCAGATGGCCGCCCTCACCAACCCCATCATCCTGACCTGAAACGCCCTCGTCGTCTCCGACGAGCATCGACGCTGGGACAGTAGATAGGTGCGCTGAGCAGTCTCATTGGTAACCGAGTCGGCGGAAAGCTTCTTCGCCAGCGGCCTGCAACTCCGATGTCGATAGATCAGGCACCTGATGCTGGAGTCGCCTGATCCGAGCCAGGAACTCGTCGGGTAGTTCAAGGTGGTAACTGGCGACGTAGAAGCGGAGGTCGTCGCGCCACAACCATTCGCCGTCCGTCAGCACGGAAGCACCGCCGACAAGGTGCCGACCGCTGCCGAGGACGTCGACCTCTGCGCCCATGACATCGATGAGTACGTGACCATGCCGCAGATAGTCGATGACCCCAGGAGCATCTTCCAGCGGTTGGCGACCGAGGTGAGCCTCGATGCTGCCCGCGTACACGTCGGTCGCTCCTGGGCCGAGTTCACGGAAGAATCCGACCGTCCTCATGGGCCGTCCGCCTTCTGTGGCACGAAGACCTCCCAGGTGCCGCCCGCCTCGACAGCAGGCGGATGAGGTTGCGAGGTCCATCGCGGAGTTCCGACTCGTGCGGTCGGTGCCGTGACGGCGACGCCGAGTTCGTCGGCTACCTGCTGAGCGAGTGGCACGCCATCGAGCCCGGGCCGGGTGGTCCCTGCGTAGCAGGACACCAGGCGGACCGGACCACCTGAGTAAGCAGGGTTCTCTTTGATGGCAGCGGCTATCTGTGCCGCGTTGGTGGGGTCGCCGTCCATGTGGTCCCCCTTCGCCGAGACCTTGCCCGGGACGAAGTATCCCCTATCGGTGCCGTGCACGATGACGTCGTGGTGACCGTCGAGTGCCAGCACGTTGTCGATGTTCCGCATGGTCTTCTCGTCGTATCCGATGCCCGTCGATCGAGGCGTGTGATAAACCGGATCGCCCGCTGGCAGATAGGACTCGGGCTGGCGGACCGGCGGAAGTGGCCGGTCTCTCGGGTCAGCCCAATCACGTCGTCGTCCCATCTGCTCGGCCGGACCTAGGCGGGTGAGCCTGTCCAGGGCGCGTTTGAGGTGGTCGATGAGGTCGGCGAGGCGGCGGATGTGGGGGATGATCGCCCGGAGGCTGTTCAGCAGCCCGCGCAGCAGTCTGGCGATCCGTGTCGCCCAGGACGCGACAAGTGTGGTGACCTGCTCCACCACCAGTGGGGTGGCCAGTCCGGCGGTGGCGACGAGTTCGGCGGCGTACACGGTGAGGCGGGAGACGCAGGTGGCGATGGCGTCGCGGACCAGGAGCCGGACGGCGGCGACCAGACCGGCGGTGCCCTCGGTGATGGCGGCCACCGTGTCGGCGCCCTGAGCCAGACCGGTGACGGCCTGGTGTTGCTCGGTGGCCCAGGCGCGGTAGGCGCGCCCGGCGTTGCCGTCCCAGCCGGTCACCTGCGTGCGGACGGCGTCGGCGAGCCCGTTGGCCTCGGCGCGCAGCGACGCGGCGACGTTGCGCCAGGTCTGGGCGTGTGCGGTGATCTGCGCGGGGTCGCCCGCCAACCAGTCCAGTGCCTCGCTGAGGGGCTTGACGTGCTCGATGAGCCAGGCGATACCGTACTGGAGGAGGGCGCCGACCGGGTCGGAGACGAAGGCGAGGGCGTCCAGGCCGGCGCTGACCACACCGAGGCTGCCGTCGATCCAGCTTCCCTCGCGTACGCCCCGGGCGATGAGCTCGATGTCCTCGCAGATCCAGACGCCGGCCCAGGCGCTCGGTGCGACCTGCGTCGGGGCGGCGACGAGCGGGTTACCGGTCACGCCGCTCCCGCACCCGGTCGAGACGATGCCGGGCGCGTCCGTCGGCGGTCCGGTAGTGGTCGGCGCCGGTGCGCAGGCGGGTGGCCGTGTCGCGGACCGAGGTGGTGGCGGTGCCGATGCCGTCGACCAGGACCCGGTGCAGGCCGTCGAGCAGCGTGGGCATGATCGCGCAGAGTTGCCCGTACGCGGCGGTGCCGAGCCGGACCTGCTGCCCGGCCCGGCGGGCGGTGTCGAGGGTGTCGGCGTGCCGGTCGAGGCGTGCCGCGTGGGTGGTCAGCTCGTCCGGGTCGACCCGGAGCGGGTCATCGGTCGGCATCGGGGTGGCGTCGCCCGTCGCCCAGCCGCCGTCGGTAGGAGTCGACGACGGCCTGTCCCGTCGGGTCGTCGGCGCCGACGGTCTCGCGGGTCGTCGCGGTGACGCGGCGCAGCAGGTCCGCGTGGGCGGCGCGGGTTGTGGTCAGGATGAGGCGGGCGGTGTGGGCGGCGGAGTGTTGGCGTACCCGGTCGTGCAGCCGCAGGTCGACGAGGAGCCCGGCCGAGTCGACGGTGACCTCGACGGTGCGGTCCGGGCTGTGCGCGGTGCCGGTGAGGGCCGCGACCCGGGCCGCCAGGGACTGTGCTCGTCGGGCCCGGTCGGCGGCGGCGGACTCCCATTCGTCCAGGCGGCGCTGCGTCGCGTCCAGCGCCGCCTCGTCCGCCCACACGCGACCCTCCCCAGGGGACACCACCGCAGAACGCCGCCACGTTACCAACCGGTGGCGCTGCGTGCTGTCCCGCCGATCTAGCGGGCGGCGACGTGTTCGGCGAGGAACGCCTCCCAGGTCCGGCTGCCGACGGTCGCGCCGCGCAGCGTCAGGTTCGCCCCGTCGCGGTAGGCGCGTCCCGCCGCACCGGGCAGGCGGACCGGCAGGGTGAGTCGACGCTTCCCGCTGGCCCGCAGGTAGCCACGCATCAGTTCCCCGGTGGTGTGCACCTGGGGGCCGACGATGTCGGGCACCAGGCCCGCCGGGGTGCCCAGGGTCAGTTCGGCGAGGCGGGCGGCGACCTCGCGGCCGTCCACCGACTGCAACCGCAGACCGGGCAGCGGCACCACCGGCAGGGCGGTCAGCTTCTGTGCCATGGTCAGCACCAGGCTGTGGAACTGCGCGGCCCGCAGGATGGTGAAGGGCAGGCCGGAGCCGCTGATCGCCTCCTCGGCGTGCAGCTTGCTCCGCAGCCAGGCGAGCGGGACGCGGTCCGCGCCGACGACCGAGACGACGACCAGATGCCGTACGTCCGACTGTCGCGCGGCGTCGACCAGGGTGCGGGCGATAGTGTCGTCGCCCTTCTGGCCGCCGGCCAGGTGCAGCACGGTGTCGACGCCGCGTACCGCTCGCTCCACGCCCTCGCCGGTCAGGAGGTCGGCCCGGACCTGCTCGGTGCCGGGGGTGGGACGGCCACCTCGTCGGCTGAGGACGCGGACCGGGCGGCCGGCGTCGCGCAGCAGCGGGGTGACCAGGCGGCCCAGGGTGCCGGTACCGCCGGTGACCAGGATCGGTGGGTGCATCGTCTCTCCCTGCGTCGGGGCCGTCCGCCGTGCGGTCGGCTACCGTTCGTGGCTTCACCGGGCTCGACCCCGCGCGGACGACGATGGTGACCGGGTGATCGGCGTCGTCACATCGGCGGGCTCGGCGGGGTCGAGCGGGTGGACCCGGAGGAGGGCGAACGATGATCGAGTCTGATCGGCTGGCCGCGCAGTTCGAGGAGCAGCGGCCGTACCTGCGGGCGGTGGCCTACCGGATGCTCGGCTCCCTGGGGGAGGCCGACGACGCCGTGCAGGAGGCGTGGTTGCGGCTGGCCCGTACGGACGCCGCCGCGCTGGACAACCTGACCGCCTGGTTGACCACGGTGGTGGCGCGGGTCTGCCTGAACACCCTGCGGACCCGTCGGCGTCGTGGCGAGGAGCCCCTCGACGCCCGGGTGCCCGATCCGGTGGTCGACCCGGAGGGTGCCGACGATCCGGAACACGCCGCGGTGCTGGCCGACTCGGTGGGGCTGGCGCTGCTGGTGGTCCTCGACACGCTCGCCCCGGCCGAGCGGCTGGCGTTCGTCCTGCACGACATGTTCGGTGTGCCGTTCGACGAGATCGCGCCGATGGTCGACCGGACGCCGACGGCCGCGCGTCAACTGGCCAGCCGGGCCCGACGCCGGGTACGCGGACAGGCGCCGCTGCCGGACGCCGATCTCGGCCGTCAGCGCGAGGTGGTCGACGCGTTCCTCGCCGCTGCCCGGGACGGTGACTTCGACGCGCTGGTCGCCGTGCTGCACCCGGAGGTGGTGCTGCGGTCCGACGGCGGTGCGGGCCGTGCCCGGTTCACCACCGTGATCAGGGGTGCCACCTCCGTCGCCGCCGAGGCCACGTCGTTCGGCCGGTTCTCGCCGTTCGCCCGGCCGGCGGTGGTCAACGGCGCCGCCGGGGTGGTGGTGGTCGCCGCCGGACGTCCCCTGTCGGTGATGGCCTTCACCGTCGCGGACGGACGCGTCGCCGCGATCGACGTGATCGCCGATCCGGACCGGCTGGACGCGCTGGATCTCGCCGCGTTCACCGACTGACGCCGGGCGGTCAGCCGAAGTTCGCCAACCGGAAGGCCGCGAACCCCACCAGCGCGAGCGGCACCGCCGTGGCCAGCGCGACCAGCCGCTGCCGGGCGGTGCGGCCGACCAGGACCACGACCAGGACGCCGAGTACCGCGTTGATCAGGGCGTTCCAGAGCGGTTCGATGCCGTAGCTCGGGTGGTTGATCCGTCGCGCCTGCAACAGCGCCTCGGCGAAGAGAACGGCGGCGGGCAGCGCTGTCCCGATCACCCGCCGCCACCCCGTTCCGCGTGCCCAGACACCGCCGACGCCGAAGACCACTCCGGCGAGGACTCCGAACGCCATCCAGATCAGCGAGGTGGTCGCCCCCAGCACCGCCCAGTCGTCGCCCTGGATGAGCGCCGCCGCGACGTAGTAACTCGGCACCGCGACCACGAGCCCGACGGCGGCACCGACGGCCGCCCGGACCGGGCCGGAGCGGACCCAGAACCCGAAGGCGAACGCCGCCACCGCCCACACCGCGCTGGAGTTGCCCAGTTCGGCGAAGGGATACGGCACGTACTTGATCCACACGAAGTCGAGGAAGCCGAGCAGGAAACCGCCGAGCACGGCGAGGAGGGCCACGCGTCGGTGGTCGGGGGCGGGACGCATGGCGCAGAAGCATACTCGGTATGCAGCGGGTCGCCGCTGGCTGGGGAAGCCGTATCGGCGGTGGTCAGCGCGGTGCGGCGTACGCCAGCGGCGCGCTCACGTCGTCCCAGGTGCCGATCAACGCGACCCCGGTCGCCGTCGCGCCCGCGCCCGGACGGCGGACCACGGTCAGCTCGACGCCGTCCGTGACGATCACGGTCAGGTCGCCGTCCACGATCGACCGCACGGCACCGACCGGAGGCACCTCGGCGGCCGGGGCGTCGCTGGCGATGTCCATGTTCGGCGGGCGTACCTGCCGCTCGCCGTCCTCCTCGAAGTACTCCTCGGCCTGGCCGGTGCCGGCGAGGACGGCGTCGGCCAGCGCGGACGCGTACACCGGGTCGCCGCAGGCGTCGTAGACCCACCGTCGGCCCAACGCCGAGTGCTCCATCGTGCCGACCAGCCGGTCCTCCGCGCCGGCCAACGGCTCGCCGCGATAGGTGAGCGGCACCTGGTGCACCGGGCCGGTGCCGACGCGCACCAGCAGCGTCTCGATCCCGACCTCACCGGCTGGATCGTCGAAGCGGTACGCGCCCACGCGGACCACCTCGGCGTCGGCGTCCCCGCGATACCAGACGCGGCCGGGCAGCCACGTCGCCAACAGCTCCAGTTTGGTGGGGCGCAGTTCCGCCCGGTGCAGCAACGCCATGTCCGCATGGTACGGAGGCGGCCCGCCGGGCCCGCACTCACCGTTGGCCGTTTCGCTCAGGAGTGGCGGTAGGGTGTCGAATCGACCTCCGAGTATCCGTAGGGGAAGATCATGCGCAGAACGGTTCCCGGGTCGGCCACGAACTGTGGAATGGGGACGTGAACCAGCCACTGCGCCCCGGTGATCCGGCGCGGCTCGGCGGGTACGACCTGCTCGGCCGGCTCGGTGAGGGCGGGATGGGTGAGGTGTTCCTGGCCCGCAACGGGCAGGGCCGGCAGGTGGCGATCAAGATGATCCGCCCGGATCTCTCCGACGACGGCGAGTTCCGGGCCCGGTTCCGCAGCGAGGTGAACCAGGCTCGCCAGGTGCCGCCGTTCTGCACCGCCGAGGTGCTGGACGCCGATCCGGATCACGAACCGCCGTACCTGGTGGTGGAGTACGTCGACGGGCCGAGCCTCGCCCAGGTGGTCCGGGCGCAGGGACCACTCGGTGCGGGCGCCCTGCACAGCATGGCCGTCGGGGTGGCGACGGCGCTGGCCGCGATCCACGGCGCAGGAGTGATCCACCGGGACCTCAAACCGGCCAACGTCCTGGTCGCGTTGGGCGGCATCAAGGTCATCGACTTCGGCCTCGCCCGTGCCTTCGAGGCGACCAGTCAGCACACCCGGACGAACCACATGGTCGGCACCATCGCGTACATGGCACCGGAGCGGTTCGAGACCGGGCGTGATCGCACGGTCGGTCCGGCGGCGGACGTCTTCGCCTGGGGTGCGGTGGTCGCCTACGCGGCCACCGGGCGGACGCCGTTCGCGGGCGACTCGCCGGCTTCCACCGCGATGCGGATCCTCAGCCAGCCGCCGGACCTCACCGGCCTCGGCGGGCCGTTGCGCGGGTTGGTCGAGCGGGCGCTCGCGAAGGACCCGGCGGAGCGTCCCACCGCCCGCGCACTGCTCGACGAACTGTTGACGACGGCACCGTCGTCGCGCGAGGCCGACCGCATGCTGGCCGCCGCGGCGTCGGCATCCGCCGTCTCGTCGGTGTCGGCGGTGAGCGGCGGTGGAACGCCCGGTCGTGGGAGCGACGCCCCGGTGGCACCGAAGCCGGTGTCCGACGGCCGGGTGAGGAAGCGGCGGAGCCGGCTGGTGCTGGTCGCCACGGTGGTCGCGGCGGCGCTGCTGGTGCCGGCCGTGCTGGTCGGCCCGCGTCTGCTGCGTGGCGTCCTCGATGGTGCCGCGACCTCCACCGGGCCGTCCGTCTCCCGGAGTCTGGACCCGGTGCCGGCCGGATCGGGTAAGCCGAGGACCTCGCTGGATCCCGTCGAGGCCGCCCTGGGCATTCTCAACGGGCAGCGTCGGACCCTGCTGCATGTGGCGGAGATCGACCGCGACCTGTCGGTGGACGGCGACGGCAGGGTCCACGTCGGTGACGGCACGGGGCCGGACGCCGTCTTCGTCCTTCAGCCGTTCGGCGTCGACTACATGATCAAATCCTTGAATCCCGAGATCGCACACCGGCCCTGCCTCGGGGTGAAACGCCAGCCGAGCACGTCCTCCTCGCTGGTGGGCGCCGATTGTGTGGCGACCCAGGCGACACTGTTCAGCATCAGGCCGATCGAGGAGAGCAAGGACGACCAGGGTCGCCCCACCCACGTGCTGTACAACGAGGAGCACGGCTTCGTGCAGTGGAGCCGGAGCCGCAAGGTGATCTACGTGGAGTTCCTCGGCGACGGCGAGGTCGACACCACGTTCAGCCTGGTCGACCGAGGGGCCGTCTGATCCGACCGTCCTGCCGGTCCGATCCGGCAGGACGGTCGGATCGCCTGGGCCGATCCGGGATGGACGTCGACCGCTCCGCCCGGGCCGGTCCTGTCAGGCGGGCGCGGGCTCGGGCTCGGGGGCGAGCCCCTGCTCCCAGATCGAGGACATCTCCTCGAACGCGTGCTCCATGATCTGCACCATCGCCTCGCGCGCGGTCTCGCCGTCGTGGCGCTGGATCGACTGGGCGACGTCGGCGTGCAGTTGCAGGGCCTGCTCGTGCGGGTAGTGCGGCATCAGGTGGTAGTGGTGGCGTCCGATGAGGACCTCGGCGACCAGGCTCTGGAGCTTGACGAACATCTCGTTGCCGGAGGCGCGGAGCACCCGCTGATGGAACTCGATGTCGAGGTTGAGGAAGCGTTCCTCGTCACCGGCCTTGCCGGCGGCCCACATCTTGGCGGCGAGGCCGACCAGGTCGCTGGCCTCGTCGTGGTCGACCCGGCGTGCGGCGAGCCAGGCGGCGTGCGGCTCCACCGCGGTCCGTAGCTCGGTGATCGAGCGGATCTGGGCGATGCGTCCGGCGGAGGCGAGCCGCCAGCGGATCACCTGGGGATCGAAGACGTTCCAGTGGTGCGCCGGCCGGATCATGACGCCGACCCGGCGGCGGGTCTCGATGAATCCCATCGACGCGAGCACCCGGAGGACCTCCCGGACCACCGAGCGGGACACGGCGTAGCGGTCCACCAGGTCGTCGATGTTCAGCACGGCTCCGGAGGCCAGCTCGCCTCCGCAGATGGCCGTGCCGAGGTGATCGAGGACGCGGCCGTGCAGCCCGGTCTCGGTCGGGGCGGTTTGGGTGGGTGTCACCCCGGGTGAGGGAACCTTCACGGCTCGGATCATATCAGTTAGGTCTCCCCCTTGTATAAGTCTGCTTTTTCGGCCTAACATCCGGACGTTAAGCGGATGTAACAGCCCGAGGTCGCGCTCGTCCCCCCGAGGCGTCGGCCAGGACAGAAGGAGAGACGGACGTGGGACGTCGATCAATAGTTGGGACATCTCTGGCGGTCGTGGCCGCCATGACCCTCTCCGCCTGCGGCGGTGGTGGTGAGGACAGCGGCGCCTCGGACACGGTGCGCGTGACGCTGGTCAACCACGTCTGGACCGAGAACATCCGGAAGGCGCTGCCCGAGTTCGAGCAGCAGACCGGTCTCAAGGTCGAGGTCACCCAGCTCGGCGAGGACCAGCTGTCGGACCAGTACAACGTGAAGCTCAACGCGGGCTCCGACGACATCGACGTGATGATGTACCGGCCGCTGCAGGAAGGCCGACTGTTCGCCAAGAACGGGTACCTGGCCGACCTGACCGACAAGGCCAAGGACAGCTCGGACTTCGACTTCGCCGACTTCCAGGACGCCCCGGTGAGCGCCACCACCTACGAGGAGAAGGTGGTGGGCATCCCGATCATCACCGAGCAGCAGGTGCTCTACTACCGCAAGGACCTGCTGGAGAAGTCCGGCTTCAGCGCCCCGCCGCAGACGCTCGACGAGCTCAAGGCGCAGGCGACCAAGATCCAGGCGGACAACCCCGGCGTGGCCGGCTTCGTGGCCCGGACCGGTAAGGCCGCCGCCGTCACCCAGTTCTCCAGCTTCCTCTACAGCTTCGGCGGTGACTTCGTCGACGAGGCGGGCAACTCCGCCGTCAACAGCGAGGCCGCCAAGCAGGCGTACGCCTTCTACGGCGGGCTGCTGCGCGAGCAGGGTCCGGCCAACATCAGCACCGACATGAGCTGGTCCGAGGCGATGGCCATCTTCACCCAGGGCCAGGCCGCCTTCTACCCGGAGGCCAACTCGCTCTACGCGAACGCCACCGACCCGAGCAAGTCGCGGGTCTCCGAGAACGTCGGCTTCGCGCCGTTCCCGGCCGGTCCGGCCGGTTCCAAGCCGTACAACATCCCCTCGTGGGGCCTGGCGATCAACGAGGCCTCGGGCAATCAGACCAACGCCTGGAAGTTCATCGAGTGGGCGGCCGGCAAGGAGCAGTCGCTGGACCAGCAGAAGGCCGGCACCCCCGGCGCCCGCGCCTCCGTCTTCGAGAACCCCGAGGGCACCTCGACCTACCCGGAGGACATGGCGCAGGCGATCACCGTGAGCCTCGCCAACGGCGTGGGTCACGACCGGCCCGTGGTCGAGCGCGTGGCGCAGGCCCGGGAGATCGTCGGTCAGCCGATCGTCGACGCCATCACCGGTCGGGACGCCGCCGCCTCGGCGGACACCGCCCACGAGGCGTTCCAGAAGTTCCTGGACGACGAGGCCCGCTAGGACCGAGCGCGGGGGTGGCGGGGCCGATCGTCCCGCCACCCCCGCCCGGCCTTCCCATCACGGAGATCTGATGTCAGCAGTCAGCGCCCCCGAGCGGGCGACCAGTAGCGCCTCCGTCATGCCCGACACGCCCGGTTGGGCGCGTTGGGCCAACGACCATCGCAAGTGGCTCTTCGCGGCCCCGGCCATGGCCTTCGTCGCCGCGCTGATCATCTTTCCGCTCGCCTGGACGGCGTACCTCAGCCTCACCGACTCCTCGGGGTCGGTCCGCGCCGAGTCGGAGTTCATCGGTTTCCGGAACTACGTCGACGTCCTGACCGACACCGACCGGTTCTGGCCCGCCGTCGCGCGGACCGGTGCCTTCACCGGTGTCGCGTTGCTCGTCGAGGTCGTGCTCGGCATGGCTATCGCCCTGCTGTTGTGGCGGCCTTTCCGGGGCGAGAAGTGGGTCCGCGTCGCCATCCTGTTGCCGCTGGTGGCCACCCCGGTCGCGGTCGGCATGATGTGGCGGCTCATCTTCGACCCGAACATCGGCCTGGCCAACCAGGCGCTCGGCTGGGTCGGCATCGGGCCACAGCCGTGGCTCGCCGGTCAGCACACCGCGCTGCCCACCACGATCTTCATCGACATCTGGCAGTGGACGCCGATGGTCGTGCTGATCCTGCTCGCCGGGCTCACCTCGCTCTCGGACGAGCCGCAGGAGGCCGCGATGATCGACGGCGCCAGCGCCTGGCAGCGCTTCCGGCACGTCACACTGCCGCTGCTGATGCCCACCGTGATCGTCGCGGTGCTGCTGCGCGGCATCGACGCGCTGAAGACCTTCGACATCCTGTACGCCACCAAGGGGCGCGGCGGCGGTTCGTTCAACGAGGTCGAGACGCTCAACGTGTACGCGTACGGGCTGAGCTTCGACTACAACGAGTACGGCCTGTCGTCGACCGTGTTGATCCTGTTCTTCCTGCTCATCATCGCCCTGATGTGGGTCCTCACCGCGCGCAAGAAGAAGGAGGAGGCGGGCCGATGAAACCGGGCAAGGGTTTCAAGATCTTCCGCGTGGTCGCGCTGATCGTCGTGGTGCTGTCGCTGGTGGCGCCGCTGATCTGGATGGTCGCCGCCTCGTTCAAGACCAACGTCGACATCTACGACTCCAGCAAGGCGCTGGTCTTCACGCCCACGCTGGACAACTACAACACGGTCCTGCAACAGGCCAACTACGTCCAGTTCATCGTCAACAGCCTCTGGGTGGCGTTCGCGGCGACGACGCTGTCGTTGCTGCTGGGCGTGCCGGCGGCGTACTCGATGAGCCGCTTCAACATGAAGAAGTCGGCGCTGGTCGTCCTGATGGCCCGGATCATCCCCGGCGTCTCGCTGCTGGTGCCCTGGTACTACGTCTTCTCGAACCTGCGCATGGTCGGCGGCTTCAGCGTGCTGATCCTGAGCCACATGTTCGTCTCGCTGCCGCTCATCGTCTATATCATGATGGGCTACTTCGACGGCCTGCCGGACGAGTTGGAGGAGGCCGCACTGGTCGACGGGCTCACCCCGATCGGCGCGTTCCGGCGGATCACCCTGCCACTGTCCGTACCGGGCATCGCCACCGCCGGCATCCTGTCGTTCATCTTCTCCTGGAACAACTTCATGTTCGCGCTGGTGCTCTCCGGTGCGAGCACGAAGACCCTGCCCGTGGCGATCTTCGACTTCGTCGGATACGCCAGCATCGACTGGGGCGGCCTGATGGCGGCGACCACCGTGGTCACCCTGCCGATCATGCTGATCGCCCTGTTCGTGCAGAAGTACGTGGTCTCCGGTCTCACCGCCGGTGCGACGAAGGGCTGACACGATCATGACCACCATCGCCCGCGTCGAGACCTTCCTCGTCGCACCCCGTTGGCTGTTCGTCCGGGTGGAGACCACCGACGGCATCGTCGGCTGGGGCGAGGCCACCTGCGAGGGCCGCTCGGAGACCGTCCGCACCGCCGTCGAGCAGCTCTCCGAGCTGCTCGTCGGGCAGGACGCGCTGCGCATCGAGGACCACTGGCAGGTGATGACCAAGGGCTCCTTCTATCGCGGCGGGGCGATCCTGGCCAGCGCCGTCGCCGGACTGGACCAGGCGCTGTGGGACATCGCCGGCAAGCGGTACGGTGCGCCCGTGCACCAGTTGCTCGGCGGACCCGTCCGGGACCGGATCCGGGTCTACGGCTGGGTCGGCGGTGACGAACCCAGCGAGGTCCGTGACCACATCGCCGCGCGGGTCGAGTCGGGTCTGACCGCGGTCAAGATGAACGCGTCCGGGCGGATGAGCCCGCTGGCCTCCGTCGCCGAACTCGACGCGGTGGTGCAGCGGGTCGCCGCCGCCCGCGAGGTGCTCGGCGACGAGCGGGACGTGGCGGTGGACTTCCACGGCCGGTTCACCCTGGCCAACGCCCGTCGGGTCGCGCCGCTGCTGGAGCCGTTCCGGCCGCTGTTCCTGGAGGAGCCGGTGGTGCCGGAGAACTCCCACCTGATCGGCGAGTTCGTCCGCTCCACCAGCACGCCGGTCTCCACCGGGGAGCGGCTGTACAACCGGCAGGAGTTCCTCCCGGTGCTCCAGGCCGGCATCGCGGTGGCCCAGCCGGACCTCGCGCACGCCGGTGGCATCACCGAGGTACGCAAGATCGCCGCGCTGGCCGAGACGTTCGACGTGCAGCTCGCCCCGCACTGCCCGCTCGGGCCGATCGCGCTGGCCGCCTGCCTCCAGGTCGGCTTCGCCACGCCGAACTACCTGATCCAGGAGCAGAGCATCGGCATCCACTACAACCTCGGGGCCGAGGTGCTGGACTACTGCGTCGACCAGCAGCCGCTGACCTTCGTCGACGGGTACGTGCAGCGACTCACCGCACCGGGGCTGGGCATCGAGATCGACGAGCAGGCGGTGCGGGCGGCCGACAAGCGCGGCCACGCCTGGCGCAGCCCGATGTTCCGGCACCCCGACGGCTCCTACGCGGAATGGTGACCATGACCTTCGACATCACCGCCGAACTCACCCGGTCCCGGATGCTGGCCATCATCCGGGGCACCGACACCGCCGCCGCCATCGCCACCGGCACCGCCCTGCTGGCCGAGGGCGTACGCGTGGTGGAGGTGGCCCTGACCACCCCGGGTGCGCTCGACGTCATCGCGGCCATCCGGGCCGACGCCCCGGCCGACACGTTCGTCGGCGCCGGCACGGTGCTCACCGTCGCCGACGTCGCCGACGTGTCGGCGGCCGGCGCGCAGTTCGTGGTGACGCCGGCCGTGGTCGAATCGATCGCCGAGGCGGCCGGGCGTGGTCTGCCGGTCGCGGCCGGCGCGCTGAGCCCCACCGAGGCGTACACGGCGGTGCGGTCGGGGGCGAGCGTGGTCAAACTCTTCCCGGCCTCGGTCGGCGGGCCCTCGTACCTCAAAGCGCTGCGCGACCCGTTCCCGGACATCCCGTTCGTCGCGGTCGGCGGGGTCGGCCTGGCCGAGTTGCCCGGCTACCTGGCGGTCGGCGCGATCGCCGTCGGCGTGGGCGGTCCGCTGGTGGGCGACGCCGCCTCCGGTGGAGACCTCGACGCCCTGCGCGACCGGGCCCGCCGCTTCCTCGACGCGGTGCGGTGACATGAACGAGCGTCAGCGAGTGAATCATCGTGTTCGGGTGTGTCATGGCGACGCGCAGCGCAGCGGAGCGGTGACATGACCGAGCCTCGGCGGGATCTGCTCACCGTCGGTGAGGCGCTGGTGTCGTTGCGGTCCTCCGGTCCGCTGGCGGCCGGCGGCCCGTTGCGCATGCACCTCGCCGGCGCCGAGTCCAACGTGGCCATCGGTGTGGCGCGGCTCGGGCACCGGGCGGCCTGGGCCGGCCGGGTCAGCGCCGACGAGCTGGGCGAGTTCGTGCTGCGGCAGTTGCGGGCCGAGGGCGTCGACACCGCCGACGTACGGCGGGACCCGGAGCGCCCGCCCGGCGTGATGTTCCTGGAGCGGCGCACCGCCGACGTGTCCCGGGTGCGCTACCTCCGGGCCGGTTCGGCGGGCGCGGCGCTCGACGTCGACGACCTGCGCGCTCCGCTCGCCGCCGGTGCCCGCCTGCTGCACCTGAGCGGGATCACCCCGGCGCTCTCCGACAGTGCGCGGGCTGCGGTGAGCTGGGCGGTCCGCACGGCGGCCGAGTCCGGCATCCCGGTCAGCCTGGACGTCAACTACCGGGCCGGCCTCTGGTCGCGGGACGAGGCCCGCGCGGCCCTGACCCCGCTCGCCGGGTACGCCTCGGTCGTCGTGGCCTCCACCGACGAACTGGACCTGGTCGCCGAGGCCGGGGCCGACGAACACGGTGCCGCCGCCGACCTGCTCCGGCGGGGGGTGTCGACGGTGCTGGTCAAGCTCGGTGCCGACGGCGTCCGCGCGTACACCGTGGACGGTGTGGAGCACGTGCCGGCGGTGCCGGTCACCGCCGTCGACACCGTCGGCGCGGGTGACGCGTTCACCGCCGGCTATCTTTCCGGGCATCTGGACGGGCTGGACCTGACCGACCGGCTCCGGCGCGCGGTGGCGCTCGGGGCGTTCGCGGTCGCCGGACACGGCGACTGGGAGGGCCTACCCCGCCGCGACGAGTTGTCCCTGATCACCGGCAGCGCCGCCGGCACCACCCTTCGCTGAGCATCACCTGCGAGAAAGGCACCCTCGTGAAGATCGTCGCTGCAGACGTCATCGTCTCCAGTCCGGACCGCAACTTCGTCACCTTGAAGATCACAACCGAGGATGGCATCACCGGCCTGGGCGACGGCACACTCAACGGGCGTGAACTCTCGGTCGCCTCGTACCTGCGTGACCACGTCGTCCCGCTGCTGATCGGCCGGGACGCGCACCGCGTCGAGGACGCCTGGCAGTTCCTCTACCGCTCGGCGTACTGGCGGCGGGGACCGGTGACCATGGCGGCCATCGCCGCGGTGGACGTGGCGCTCTGGGACATCAAGGCCAAGGCCGCCGGGATGCCGCTCTACCAGTTGCTCGGCGGTGCGTCCCGCAACGGCATCATGGCGTACGGGCACGCGTCGGGGCGGGACCTGCCGGAGCTGTTCGACTCGATCCGGGCCCACCTCGACCAGGGTTACCGGTCGATCCGGGTGCAGACGTCGGTGCCCGGCATCAACGCCGTGTACGGGGTCGCCGCGCAGCCCAGCACCGGCGGCAAGCGGTACGACTACGAGCCGGCCCAGCGCACCCCGCTGCCGGCCGAGGAGGACTGGGACACCCGGGCGTACATGCGTCACCTGCCCGGGGTCTTCGAGGCGGTCCGCAACGAGTTCGGTCCGGAACTGCCGCTGCTGCACGACGGCCACCACCGGATGACCCCGATCCAGGCCGCCAAGCTGGGCAAGTCCCTGGAGCCGTACGACCTGTTCTGGCTGGAGGACTGCACCCCGGCGGAGAACCAGGAGGCGCTGCGGCTGGTGCGTCACCACACCACCACGCCGCTGGCCATCGGCGAGATCTTCAACACCGTGTGGGACTACCAGACCCTGATCCGGGAGCAGCTCATCGACTACGTGCGCTCCGCCGTCACCCACACCGGTGGCATCACGGCGATGCGCAAGCTGCTCGACTTCGCCGCGCAGTACCAGATCAAGTCCGGTATCCACGGCCCCACCGACATCTCGCCGGTCGGCATGGCCGCCGCCCTGCACCTGGACCTGGCCATCCACAACTTCGGCATCCAGGAGTACATGCGGCACGGTCCGCTCACCAACGAGGTGTTCCGTCAGTCGTTCACCTTCGACGACGGTTACCTGCACCCGGGTGAGCAGCCCGGCATCGGTGTCGAACTCGACGAGGAGGCCGCCGCGCGCTACCCGTACCAGCCGGCCTACCTGCCGTTCAACCGGCTGATGGACGGCACGGTCCATGACTGGTGACCTACCGACCCGGCACATCGTGGTGATGGGGGTGTCGGGCGCGGGCAAGACGACCGTGGCCCACGGCGTCGCCGCGCTGACCGGGCTGGTGTTCGCCGAGGCCGACGAGTTCCACTCGGAGGCCAACGTGGCGCGGATGCGGGCGGGCGTACCCCTGGACGACGACGCACGGTGGCCGTGGCTGCGGGCCCTGGCCGGATGGATGGCCGACCGGCACCGGGAGGGCGTGTCGACGGTGCTGGCCTGCTCGGCGTTGAAGCGCTCCTACCGGGACGTGCTGCGGCAGGGCCCGCCGAGCGTCGACTTCGTCCATCTCGACGGACCGACCGAGACCATCCGGCAACGGATGTCGTTGCGCGCCGACCACTACATGCCGCCGAGCCTGCTGGACTCGCAGACCGCGACGCTGGAACCGCTCTGGCGGGACGAGCGTGGCGTGGTGCTCGACCTGCAACTCTCCACCGGTGAGCTGATCGAGTCGGCGGTACGGCGACTCGGCCTGCCGGTGCGTGACCTGGCCACCGGCGTACCCGTGGTGGCCGAGCCTCCGGCGTAACCACCGGACGGCGCGTGGGGGGCGGTGGTCCGGCTTGTCCCGGTCGGGCCACCGCCGTCCGTGTTCCCGGGCCGGTCCGGCAGGGGGCCGGTCGGGCGGCGGCGTGCGGTTCTAGCACGGCCCGCACCGGCGCGGGACGCGTATTCGCGTTTCCGGGACCGGGCTCGCGCCACCGGGCCACCATCAGCCCGACGGCGACACGACGGCAGGTGGGCGGGCGTGCGGGAGACAGCGGTTGATCCGATCGTCGGCGGCGAGGACGGCAGCCTGGCCGACCGGGTGTGGCGCAACGCGGCGGAGGATCCGGACGCCGTCCAGTTCGTACGCCCCGACCCCGACCCCCGCTCCTGGCCGGTACGGCGCTCCGGGCGGGGCGGCCCGCTGCCGGTGACCTGCCGGCAGTTCCGCGACGACGTGCTGGCACTGGCCCGGGGCTTCCTCGCGGTCGGCGTCGCGCACGGCGACCGGGTGGGGCTGCTCAGCCGGACCCGGTACGAGTGGACCGTGGTCGACTACGCGCTCTGGTCCGTCGGTGCGGTCACCGTGCCGATCTACGACACCTCCAGCACCGACCAGATCCGGTGGATCCTCGGCGACTCGGGCGCGGTCGGCTGTGTGGTGGAGACCGCGGACCACGCCGCGACCGTCACCGGACTGCGGCCGGACCTGCCCGAGCTGCGGCAGACGTGGCGCATCGACGCGGGCGACCTGATCACGTTGACGGCCCAGGGGCGGGCCGTCGACGCCGACGAGGTGGACCGGCGGCGTGCGGCCGTGACCGGCCGGGACATCGCCACCATCGTCTACACCAGCGGCACCACCGGCGCGCCGAAGGGCTGCGTCCTGACCCACCGCAACATCTCCACCGACATCGGCAACGCCACCGCCGTGCTGCCCGACCTGCTGCACCCCGGCGCGTCGACGGTGCTGTTCCTGCCGCTGGCGCACGCCTTCGCCCGGCTCATCCAGGTCGGCATGGTGCACACCCGGGCCACCATGGTGCACAGCGCCGACATGTCCGGCGTGCTCGACCAGCTCCGCCGGTTCCGGCCCACGTTCATCCTCACCGTGCCCCGGATGTTCGAGAAGATGTACGACCAGGCCCGGCAGACCGCGCAGGACGGCCACCGCGGCGCGGTGTTCACGCTCGCCGAGAAGGTGGCCGTGCGGTACAGCCGGGCCCTGGACCGCGCGGGCGGGCCCGGACTACCGCTGCGCCTGGCCCACCGGGTGTTCGACCTCGTCGGGTACCGCCGGCTGCGGGCCACCCTCGGCGGGCGGTGCCGATTGGCGATCGTCGGCGGGGCGCCGCTGGGGGAGCGGCTCGGACACTTCTTCCGGGGCGCGGGCCTCACTGTGCTGGAGGGGTACGGGCTGACCGAGACCTCGCCGGCACTCGCGGCCAACCTGCCGACCGCGATCCGTATCGGCACGGTGGGTCGGCCGCTGCCCGGGGTCCGCGTCCGCATCGCCGACGACGGGGAGATCCACGTCCGCAGCGAGGTGGTGTTCCCGGGGTACTGGAACAATCCCGAGGCCACCCGGGCGGCGATGACCGACGACGGGTGGCTGCGTACCGGTGACCTCGGTCGACTCGACGACGACGGTTACCTGCGGATCACCGGCCGGACGAAGGAGATCATGGTCACCGCGGCGGGCAAGAACGTCGCGCCCGCGCCGATCGAGGAGCTCATCCGCGCGCATCCCCTGGTCAGCCAGTCGATGCTGGTCGGCGACGGCCGCCCGTACGTCTCCGCGCTGGTCACCGTCGATCCGCAGGCGTGGCTGCGGTGGCGGGAGAGTCACGGGCACTCCGGTGCCTCGCTGGCGTCCCTGCGTGACGACCCGGGTCTGCGCGGCGAGATCCAGCACGCCATCGACGACGCCAACCGCACGGTCTCCCGCGCCGAACAGGTCAAGACGTTCCGCATCCTGGCCCGGGACCTGACCGAGGACGACGGCGAACTGACCCCCACCCTCAAGATCAAGAGAAACACCGTCGAGTCCCACTTCGCCGACGACATCTCCGCCCTCTACCACCAACCCTGACCCCGCCCGTTACCCCCCGCC
>NZ_SISL01000640.1:0-2583 GCF_004307965.1 Verrucosispora sp. SN26_14.1
AGATGGGCATAAGAGACAGGTACGGGCCGCCGCACTCGCGCCGCGACGACCCGACCGTCCAGGTCAGAGCATCGGGCTGGCGTCGCTGAGCAGTCCCTCGATCTCCGCCACGACCTCGTCCGGGTGGCGGAACACCGGGGCGATCAGCGACCCGCCGCGCCGGTCCAGCGCGCCCCACTGCCCGACACCGTTGGTGGCCAGGAACGCCACCGGATGGATCAGCAGCACCGGGTGGGCCGGGGCCACCAGCACCTGACCGGTCCGGTCCACCACACCCTTGCGCCCACCCAGGTCCACCACGGCCAGCCCCTCGTCGGTGAAACCGTCGACGTACCGGCCGTCGGCGAGCGTGGTGTGGAAACCGTGGTAGCGGGTGGGCACCACGATCTGCCCCGTGCGGTCGACGGCACCCCACCCGTCGCGGCGGACCGCCGCCACGCCCCGGCGGAACGGCCGCACCTCGGCGAAACCGGGCGGCACCACCACCGCACCGTCGGTGTCCACCGCCAGCCAGCCGCTGTCGTCCCGCACCACCCAGGCCAGCCCGTCGGAGAAGGGCCGGGCCGCCAGGTAGGTCGGCTCGACCACTGTCTCACCGGTCAGGTCGATCAACGACCACCGGTCGCTCTGCGGGCCGCGTACCCAGGCCAGACCCTCCCGGAACGGCTGGGCCTCGGCGTACCGGGCCGGCACGACCATCTCGCCCTCGTCGTCGGCGTACCCCCACAGGCCCTCGTCGCCGTCGCGGGCGGGCGCCGGGGGCCGCTCCCGCTCCAGCACCTCGTCCCAACTCCGCGGGTACGGCCCGAAGCCGCCCTCCTCGGCGCGCGCCGCGATCGCGTCCAGGCCGACGCGTACCCGGGCCAGCAACTCGGCGTCCCCCTCGCCGCGCAGGTCGAGGGCGCGCTCGAAGTGGTGGCACGCCTCCATCAACCGGCCCTGGTCGTAGCAGGAGCGGGCGGCGTGCTCGTGCAACGCCGCGCGCAACCGGTCCGGCAACTCCACCGAGTTGGCCTCCGCGAACAACCGGTCGGCCTCGGCGAACTCGCCCCGCCAGCGCAACACGTGCGCCAGCCGGGCCTGCGCCAGCGCGGACCGCCGCAGTTCGCCGGTGGCCTCCGCGTAGGTCAGCGCCATCCGGCCGTCGTCCACCGCGTCGTCGAGATCGCCGAGTACGCGTGAGGCCACCGCCCGCAGGCTCAGCAACCGGGCCCGGGAACGGTTGTCCAGGGCGGAGTCGAGCTTGTCGGTGAGCCCCTGCCGGAGTTCCCGCAGTTCCTCCGGATCGTCGACCAGTTCGCGCAGCGTCGTCGGGTCGAGCCGCCAGGGGTAGTGCGCCAGCACCTGCTCCGGGTCGGCCGGTGCCTCGGGCTCCTCCTCGGGCTCGTCCTCCGGCTCCGGTTCGGGCTCGTCGCCCGGTGTTGCCGCGCCGGCGTCGGGTGGCGGGCTGCCCACCTCGGAAAGGACGTCGTCGCTGTCCGACGACGGCAGCCCGTCGGTGAACGGCCCGCTCTCCGACGGCCCGGTACTGGGCGGCGTGGTGTCGTCTGCCGGCAGTTCCGGGATGTCCGGCGGTGCGGACACCGGCGCGGCGTGCGTCGGCGGGGCGTCGAGGTCCGGGCGGGTCCGCGACTCCGCCGAGGTGCCCGGGCCCGTGGTGCGCGTCCGATCCGACGAGGTGGCGGGCACTGCCGAGACCGGTGCGGCGGGAGGTGCGGAGACCGGCCGTGAGGTGTCCAGGACCGGCGACAGGGAGTCCAGGGCCGGCGGTGCGGAGACCGGCGCGGTCGGCGGGATGGCGAGCTGCGGTACCGGGTCCGTCGAGTAGGGAGCGGACGCCACCGACGTCTCCGGGAAGACGGGCGCGGAGACCGGTCGTGCCGGCGGTCCCGAGATCGGCCGGTCCGGGATTCCGGAGACCGGCCGGTCCGGTGGCCCCGAGACCGGCCGTGCGGGTGGTCCGGAGACCGGGGTCGTGGGTGGTCCGGAGACCGGCCGGACCGGGATGTCGTCATCGGAGCGGAACGTCGGTGTCGACAGGGAGGGCACCGGTGGTCCGGAGACCGGCCGGTCCGTCTCGGTCTGCCCGGCGTTGAACCACGATGGCTCCGGCGGTGTCTCCGGGGAACCGTGACGGGCGGGCCGATCGGGGGTGACCGCCGGACCGGAACCGGCGGCACCGAACCAACCCGGTCCGCTCTCGGGCGGTGCCGGTGGCGGCGAGTACGCGGCCGGCTCGGCCGGCGGCGGGAGGAACCGGGTCGGCTTCCGGGCGTCGGGCCGAGGCGCCGACGTCTCCGGCACGGACCGCTCGACCGGTGGTCGCTCGGCCGCTGGTTGCTCGACGGGAGTGCGGTCGACGGGAGTGCGGTCGACGGGAGTGCGCTCGAACGGCGTGCGCTCGACGGGAGTGCGGTCGCCCTGTGGGCGGTCGACCGGTGACTGGTCACGTGGTGGGCGTGCCGGCCCGGCGGCCGCGGGCGGTGCGGAGACCGGTCGGTGGCTCGGTGGTCCGCTGACCGGTCGGTGAGCCGGTGGTGCGGAGACCGGGGGCGGCGCGGCGGGGGCCGGTGGCGTCGGTGC
>NZ_SISL01000641.1:0-2604 GCF_004307965.1 Verrucosispora sp. SN26_14.1
GGCCCGCCACCGGCCAACCCGGCTGCGGCTGGTCCCCGCCCGGCTGACCACCGGGGAATCCGCCCGGCTGAGAACCGGGGTAACCCCCCGGCTGGCCGGGGTAACCGCCGGGCTGACCCGCGCCCGGGTAGCCGACCTGGCCGGGGTATCCGCCGGACTGCTCGCCACCGGACCAACCGCCACCCGGACCGGGCTGCTGCTGCCACCCACCCGGGTAGCCACCGGGCTGCCCCGGGTTGCCCTGCGGGGCCCAGCCCTGCTGCGGGCTGCCGTACAGTCCGGGCTCCTGCTTGGGCTTGGGCACGTGGTAGAGCCGCCGCCAGACGGTCCAGACCACGTACGCCGCCGCGCCGAACAACGCCACCCAGGCCGCCCGGACGAGGACGCCGGTCAGGGCGTCGAAGATCTGTGCCTCGGCCAGCCGGCCGACCGTCCAGATCAGCAGCGTCAGGCCGCCGAGCACGACGCTGACCGCGTACTCGACCAGGGCCACCTGCGTGATCAGCTTCGCCTTGCCGACCACCGGGGCGAGGTGGGTGGCGAGCAACACCGCCAGCAGCGGCAGGACGATCGCCTCCAGCCCGACGAAGGCGAAGAACGCGCTGCCCGCCCGGCCGGTCACCGTGCTGTAGGCACCCTGCGGGGTGACCAACCGGATCAGCGCGACGAAGAGGAAGACGGCGTTCGCGCCCAGGAGCACGAGGGCGACGAGTTCCCGAAGCGGCCCGGTCACCTGACGGGCCGGGGTCGGTTCGGTGGGCGGTTGCTCCACGGGGCTGGTCACGGACTCTCCCTGGGGGCGAAAGCGGACAGGTGCCGACGTGAGCCTAGTCTCCCCGGACGACTGGCCGACGGAGGCGTCACGTAGGCGAGGATGGGCTGATGCGTGTCGTGGTTCTGACCGGCGGAATCGGGGGTGCCCGGTTCCTGCTCGGGGTGCGTGCGTACGCCCGTGAGGTGGGTGCCGAGGTGACCGCCGTGGTCAACGTCGGCGACGATCTTCGCCTGCACGGGCTCCGGGTCTGCCCGGACCTGGACAGCGTCATGTACACCCTCGGCGGCGGGGCGGACCCCGAGCGCGGCTGGGGTCGTACCGGCGAGAGCTGGACGGTCAAGACCGAGTTGGCCGCGTACGGTGCCGAGCCGAGCTGGTTCGGGCTCGGCGACAAGGACCTGGCCACCCATCTGGTACGCACCACCATGCTCGACGCCGGGTACCCGCTGCACCAGGTGACCGACGCGTTGGCGACCCGCTGGCAGCCCGGCGTACGCCTGCTGCCGGCGACCGACGACCGCCTGGAGACGCACGTCGTGGTGACCCCGCCCGACGAGGCCGGCGACGGCACCGACGGGCAGCGGGCGATCCACTTCCAGGAGTGGTGGATCCGGTACCGCGCCCAGGTGCCGACGCACCGGTTCGTCTTCGTCGGTGCGGAGGCCGCGAAGCCGGCGCCCGGCGTGACGGAGGCGATCGCCGACGCCGACGTGGTGCTGGTGGCACCGAGCAACCCGGTGGTCAGCATCGCGCCGATCCTCGCCGTACCGGGCGTGCGGGCGGCGCTGACCGGCGGTCCGGCCCCGGTGGTCGGGGTGTCGCCGATCATCGGTGGCGCGCCGGTACGCGGCATGGCGGACCGGTGCCTCTCGGTGGTCGGTGTGCCGTGCACCGCCGCCGGGGTCGGCGGGCTGTACGGGAGCCGGGCCGGCGACGGCCTGCTCGACGGATGGCTGGTCGCCGAGGAGGATGCGGACACGGTGGTGCCGGACGTGACGGTACGCGCGGTGCCGCTACGGATGACCGACGAGGCGGCGACGGCGGCGATGGTCCGCGCCGCGGTGGAGTTGACGTGAGACTGGAGATCCTGCCGGTGCCGGGCATCGGCCACGTGACCGAGGGCGACGACCTGGCGGCGCTGATCGGAGGCGCGGCACCCTGGCTGCGCGACGGCGACGTGCTGGTGGTGACCAGCAAGATCGTCTCGAAGGCGGAGGGGCGGCTGGTGGACGTACCCGCCGACGGCCCGGACCGGCAGGCCGCCCGCGACGAGGTGCTGGCCTCGGAGACGGTCCGGGTGGTGGCGTCACGCGGCCCGACCCGGATCGTGCAGACCCGGCACGGCTTCGTGATGGCGGCGGCCGGCATCGACGCCTCGAACGTCGACAAGACCCGGCTGGTGCTGCTCCCGGAGGACCCGGACGCCTCGGCCCGCGCACTCCGCGCCGGCCTGCGGGCCCACAGCGGCGTGAACGTCGCCGTGATCATCAGCGACACCATGGGTCGGCCGTGGCGCAACGGGCTCACCGACGTGGCCCTCGGCGTGGCCGGGATGGACGCGATCCGGGACCACCGGGGCGAGGTCGACCCGTACGGCAACGAGCTGGTGCTGACCCAGATGGCCGTGGTCGACGAGTTGGCCGGCGCGGGCGAACTGATCAAGGGCAAGTGCGACCAGATGCCGGTCGCGGTGGTCCGGGGCTACCTCACCGCGGGGCAGGACGACGACGGCGACGGCGCCCGGGTGCTGGTGCGGGACGCCTCGATGGACCTCTTCTCGCTCGGCACCGCCGAGGCCCGGGCGGCCGGGCTGGCCGACGCCGCACACC
>NZ_SISL01000642.1:0-2597 GCF_004307965.1 Verrucosispora sp. SN26_14.1
GCCTCGGCGGCGTCGGCACCGGCGCGCAGCGCCCGCGACAGGCTCAGCGCCGCCGTCCGCTCCGGGCCGGAGAGGTACCGGTTGCGGCTGGACAGCGCCAACCCGTCCGGTTCCCGGACCGTCGGTACGCCGACCACCTCGACCGGTACGTCCAGGTCCCGGCACATCCGCCGGACCAGGGTCAACTGCTGGTAGTCCTTCTCACCGAAGAACGTCAGATCCGGCCGGGTGAGCTGGAGCAGCTTCATCACCACGGTCAGCACGCCGTGGAAGAACCCGGGTCGGCTGAGCCCCTCCAGGTCCTCGCCGAGCGGCCCCGGGTTGACCCGGACCGCCGGCTGGCCGCCGGGGTACATGTCCGCCACCGAGGGCGCGAAGACCAGGTCGGCCCCGGCCCGCCGGCACACCTCAAGATCAGTTTCCAGGGTACGCGGATAGCGGTCGAAATCCTCGTTCGGCCCGAACTGCAACGGGTTCACGAAGATCGTCACGATCACGTGGTCGACGCGGTCCCGGGCGGCCCGGATCAGCGTCTCGTGCCCGGAGTGCAGTGCCCCCATGGTCATCACCACCCCCACCGTGCCGGTGCGGGCGGACCGCGCCCGGGCCAGATCGGCCCGGCTGTGCACCAGTTCCGTCATCTCGTCCGCCTCCCTGGGCATCGGCCGGACCGCCCCGTCACCCGGTGTCACGCCGCCACTCCGGTCTGGTCCCGGCCGAGCACGCCGAGCAACGACTCGGCGTCCACCGGTCGCAGCCGGCCGGCGGCCACCGCCCGGTCGGCGGTACGCCGAGCCAGAGCCAGGTACGCGCCGACCGCCTCGGGCGCGGTGGCGGCGAGCGCGGCCAGGTGACGCTCGACGGTGCCCGCGTCACCCCGGGACACCGGGCCGGTCAACGCGTCGTCGCCCAGCCGTAGCGCGTTCTCCAGCGCGGCTCGCAGCAGCGGGGCCAGCACCTTCTCGGGTCGACCCACCCCGGCGTCCCGTAGCCGGTCGGCCGCCTCGTTGACCAGGGTCACCAGGTGGTTCGCACCGTGCGCCAGCGCCGCGTGGTACAGCGGCCGGTCGGCCTCCCCGATCCACTCGGGCACCCCGCCCAGATCCGTCACCAGCCGGGCGGCCAACGGCCGAAGCTCGGCCGGGGCGGTCACCCCGTACGAGATGCCGGGCAGCCGGCCGAGGTCGTCCGGCGTACCGGTGAACGTCATCGCGGGATGCAACGCCAGCGGTCGGGCACCGACCCGGACGGCCGGTGCCAGCACGGACAGGCCGTGCGCGCCGGAGGTGTGCGCGACCACCTGGCCCGGGTGCAACGCCCCGTCGGCGGCCATCGCGGCGACCACCCCGGCGAGCGCGTCGTCGGGTACGGCGATCAGCAGCAGGTCGGCGGCGGACCGGGCGACCGCCTCGGCGGGACGGCAGGCGGTGGCCGGCAGCAGCAACGCCAGCCGGGCCTGGGAGGCCCCGGAACGCCCGGTGGCGGCGACCACCCGGTGCCCGGCGGCGGCGAGCGCGGCGCCCAGCGTGGCACCGACCCGGCCGGCGCCGATGACGCCCACGGTGAGTACGGCATGGTTCACGACCTGGGCCGACGGGCCGGTCGCAGGCCGCCGAAGGGCGGCCGGATGGTGGCGCAGCGGTGCGCTCATGTCACGATCCAGTCCTCGAGATGGGTACCGGTCGGGGCAAGTATGCGTCGCTGACACGGATCTCAAACAAGGATGTGTGAAATCGTTCACCGACGCCGAGGAGGTACCCCGATGTCGATGCCTTGGCGGGCCGCCATGCAGCAGGCGCTCTACGGACCCTCGGGGTTCTTCGTCGCCGGTGCCGGGCCGGCGGCACACTTCCGCACCAGCGTGCACGCCTCCCCGGTCTTCGCCTCGGCGCTGCTGCGGTTGATCCACCACCTCGACGCGGCTCTCGGCTTTCCCGACCGGTTCGACGTGGTGGATGTGGGGGCGGGTCGGGGTGAGCTGCTCTGTTCGTTGTCTGTTGCGGTGGGGGTTTCCGGGGAGCCCACCCGCTCCGGGCGGTCAGGCTTGATCCCTGCGCGGGTGGGCTCCCCGGAAACCCTGACTTCCACGGCCGCCGTCCGTGCCGGAGGCTTCACCCCGGGGGTTGGGGGTACGGCGGGACTCGGGGAGGGTGGGACCGTCTCGTCGGCGCGCGGGGGTCCAGGGGTTCCGCTGGTGGAGCGGGTGCGGTTCACTGCGGTCGAGGTGGCACCGCGACCGGATGATCTGCCCGAACAGATCGCCTGGACAGATGAGATCCCCGACGGCGTCACCGGGCTGCTGCTGGCCACCGAATGGCTGGACAACGTGCCGCTGGACCTGGCCGTCCACACCGAGGACGGCTGGCGCTACCTCCTCGTCGACCCGACGTCGGGCGAGGAGACGACAGGTGACCCGGTCAGCCCTACAGACGCCACCTGGCTCACCACCTGGTGGCCCCCACAAAACCAACCCCACCCCACAGACCCACCGGACGCGGACGCCGCCCCCATCAGCCCCCACAGCCCGACCATGTCGGGTTTCCGGGCAGCCCGACCGGCGCAGGGATCAAGCCTGACCGCCCGGAGCCGGTCGGGCT
>NZ_SISL01000643.1:0-2588 GCF_004307965.1 Verrucosispora sp. SN26_14.1
AGTCCCAGGTCGCTGAGGGCCTGCCCGGCGCGGTCGCCGCCGGCCCGGTGCCGACGGGACAACTCCAGGTGGGCCACCGCCTCGTCCAGCCGCCCCAGGTCGAGCAGGGCCAGCCCGAGGTTCATCCGGGCCTGGGCGGTGCCCCGGCGTCCCTGCGCGGTCACCGCCAGGCTCAGCTCGGCCATCGCGCCGTGCGGGTCGTGGCGGTGCCGCAGCACCACGCCCAACTGGTTGTGCGCCCACCCGGCGATCTCCGGCCGCTGCTGGGTGGTCGGGTTGGCCAGCACCGTCCGGCAGAGGTCCTCCCACGCGTCGCGCCGCTCGGCGTGGGCGAGCCACCCGCACGACGCCACCGCCAACCGGAACCACCAACCCCGTACCCGCCGGGGCAGCGCCTGCACCGCGCCGGCCGGCACCTTGACCACGGCCAGCAGCAGGTCCTGGTGCAGGGTGAACCAGTCGTACGGGTCGTCGGTCGGTAGTCGCTGGTCGGTCCCCGGCGGACCGGGCGCCGTCAGCCCGGTCACCTGCCGTTCGGCCCGGCGGGCCAGGTGCCGGGTCAGCCGCGCCTGGGCGTTCACCCGGCGGCGCACCGGCACGGTCGCCCGGAGGTGCATCCGCGCGTACGGGGCGAGAGGTTCTCTGATCTCGTACCGGTCGCCGGTCTCGGCTTTCACGAAGGCGCCGTCGGCCAGCTCGTCGATGAGCGCGGCGACGCGATCCGGGCGGCGTCGGGCCAGCGCGGCGATGCTCGGCCGGTCCAGCGGCACCGGGCTGAGCGCCATCAGCCGCCACAGTCTCCGCGCCTCGGCACCGAGGGCGTGGTACGCGGTGTCCTGCGCGACGACCAGCTCGGCCATCGGCGAGAAGTCGACCCGCTGGTGCGGTGGTGTGTCGGCGGCCCGACGCAGTGCGTGCAGCACGTCGGCGTGTCGCCAGCCGTGTGTGGTCGTCTGCCGGCCCAGCGCGGTCACGGCACGGGGTTGGCGGCCACACAGCTCCACGATCGTCTCGGCGTCGGGGTCCAGACGCGGGTCGTCGCGCGGCGGACGACGTCCCCCGGCGGCGGCGACGGCGAACATCTCCACCGCGTCCTTCGTGGTCGGCTCCGCCAGCCCGTAGGGCTGCACTCCGTTGAGCGCACCGAGCCGTCCGGTGCCGGCCAGGAGTAGCTGGCAGACCCGGGTGGTCGGTGGCAGCAGCGTGCGGACCTGGGCGGGGTCGTCCACGTTGTCCAGCACCAGCAGGACTCTGCGGCCGTCGACCTGGCCGCGCAGCGCGTCCGCGGCGTCGGCGAGGTCGTCGGCGCGTCCCGAGTACGGCGGGGTGGTGCCGAGGATGCGGGCCAGCGCGGTGAGGACCTCCCGGGGCGAGAGCGCCCGACCGCCTCGGCGCAGGTCGAGGTAGTACTGCCCGTCGGGGAACCGGTCCTTGCACAGGTCGGCGGCCTTGATAGCGCACCAGGAGGTGCCGATGCCCCGTCGACCCACCACCGCCACGGCGTGCTCCGGGTCGAGAAGCTCCACCACCTCCTCCGCCTGTCCGGGGCGTCCGGTGAACCCGCCCGACCTGGGCAGCGTGGGGGCGTTGACGGTCGCCGAGGGGACGGCGTGGTCGTCGGCGGGCACCGGAGTCCGTTGCCGGCGTCGCCACTCCACCAGGAAGGAGGCGGCCACACCGAGTGCCGCCAGGCCCAGGCTGGCCGAGCCGAGGGCGGTCACGGACAGGTCGGAGACCAGGTTGCCGGTGATGTTGCCCAGCAGCGCGCTGACTCCGGCGCTGAGGACACCGCCGAGCGCCAGCAGCACGCTGAGCAGGCGAGGTCGCCGGGTGGGCCGGCGCGGGCCGGTCACCGTACGCCCCCGGCGACCAGCCCGGCGACGATCTGTCGGCGGCCCAGCACGAACACCAGCACCGGCAGGATCGAGGCGAGCACCGATCCGGCCGCGAGCGTGCCGCTGCCGGTCACGAAACCCCGTGTCTGCTCGGCCAGGAACCAACCGAGCGGGGCGGCGTCCGGGCCGCTGAACAGCAGACCCACCACCAGGTCGTTCCACACCTGGACGAACTCCAGCACGGCCACCGCCACCACGGCGGTGCGGTGGTGGCGGACCAGCCGTCGCAGGGTGTCCCACAGGTGCCGCTCACCGAGGCGGGCGGCCCGGACCTGGTCGGCGGGCAGGTCGGCGAAGGCGTTGCGCAGCACCAGCACGGCGAACGGGATCCCCAGCGCGATGTGCACCAGCGCCAGCCCGCGCGCGGTGCCGGAAGAGAGCGCCAGGCCGAGCACCTCGTTGATCGGCCCCGCGACGACCTGCACCGGGACCACCGCGGCGGCCAGCAGGGCCAGCCCGACGGCCTGGGCGGGTGGCCCGGTCAGCCAGGCCAACGGGTACGCGGCGAGCAGCGCCACGCAGAGCACGACGGCGGTGACGACCAGGGCCAGCAGCAGCGTGAAGCCCAGACTGCGCCACAGGCCCGTCCCGCCGAGCACCGCCCGGTACGAGTCGAGACCCGGTGGCCCGGACCACCAGGCGGCGGTGGCCGCCCGCACCGGACTCTGCGACGAGGTGGCCGCGAGCACCCCG
>NZ_SISL01000644.1:0-2567 GCF_004307965.1 Verrucosispora sp. SN26_14.1
CCACCACCCGGGCCCCGCACGCCAGCGCGATCATCACCGCCGACAGCCCACCCCGCCGCAGCCGTGCACGGCCACCCACTCGCCGGCCGCGACCCGTCCCTGCGCGGCCACGGCCCGGAACGCGGTGGCGAAGCGGCAGCCGAGCGCGGCGGCGGCCGGGAAGTCCAGCTCGTCGGGGAGCCGGACCAGGTTGACGTCGGCGTCGCGCACGGTCACGTACTCGGCGAACGAGCCCCAGTGCGTGAAACCGGGCTGGCTCTGCCGCTCGCAGACCTGCTGGTCGCCCGCCTGGCACGACGGGCACCGCCCGCAGGCGCAGACGAAGGGCGCGGTGACCCGGTCACCCGGTCGCCAGCCCCGCACGCCGTCGCCGACGGCGGTGACGACACCGGCGAACTCGTGCCCGGGTACGTGCGGCACGACGACGTCCGAATCGTGTCCCTGCCAGCCGTGCCAGTCGCTGCGGCACAACCCGGTCGCCTCGACCCGCACGACCGCGCCACCGGCCGGTGGCGTCGGGTCCGGCACGTCGCGGACCTGCGGCGGGGCACCGAACTCGTCGAAGATCACGGCACGCATGGCCGCATCCTGGCACGTCACCGGCCCGTCCCGGAACACCGGCCGGCAGGAGCGAGCGGGGGACGGATCCGCGCCGCCCGCGTCCGGTGCCGCAGTGCGGTCTAGCCGGTGCGCTGGCGGGAGGCGGTCGCCCCCAGGTCGACCGCGAGCGTGCGGGTCACCCCGTCCAGGCCGTCGCTCCCGGCGACGGCGAAGACGAACCGGTCCGGCCGCAGCACCACGACGTCCGCCCGGTGCCGCCGCAGCCAGGCGTCGACCGTTCCGTCCAGATCGACGACGTGGACCCGGGCGTCGTCGCCCGCCGGCAGGCGCGCCGGATCGGTGCCGGCCGGATGCGTCACGACGGACCGCGCCGGCCCCGGCAGGCGGGGCGGTTCCGCCGGCAGGGTACGCCCGACCAGCGCGAAGCCGTCGCCGAGCAGATCGTCGAGCAGGCGGGGCGTCGGATCGCCACCGACAGCCACCCGGGGCTGCGGGAACATCGTCCCGACGGCACCGTCGCGCCGGCCGCCGGCGAACAGCCCACGCGCGTACGCGGGCAGCGGCTTGAACTCGAAGTGCCGCACGAAACGGCGTACCCGGGGCACGGTCTGCACGGCCCGCAGCACGCTGTCGCGTACCCACGCGGCCCGCCGACTACGGGCCAGGAACACCCGACCCAGGCGGACGCTCGTCTCCGCCATCGCCGCCGTGTGCGGCCGACGTTCCGTCTCGTACGTGTCGAGCAGCGCCGGGTCGGCCTCGCCGGCCAGCACCAGCGCCAGTTTCCAGGTCAGGTTCGCCGCGTCCCGCAGTCCGCTGCACAGCCCCTGCCCGAGGAACGGCGGCATCTGGTGCGCGGCGTCGCCCAGCAGGAACACCCGTCCCTCCCGCCACCGGGTGGCGATGAGATGGTGGAACGTGTACACCACGGCGCGGGTGACGGTGAAGCGGTCCGGGTCCACGTACGGCGACACCAGCTCGGCGATCTTCGCCGGTTGCCGCATGTCGTCCTCGGTCTCGCCCGGCTGGAGCATGAACTCCGCCCGGTAACTGCCCCGCGACCCGGGTGAGACGAACGCCGGACGCCGCCAGTCGCAGACGAAGGTGGTGTGCGGCGCCCGGATCCCGTCCGACGCCACGTCCCCGGAGACCGCCAGCCACGGCTCGGCGTAACTCGCGCCGGCGAGCGGGATCCGCACCGCCGTGCGGGTGATGCTCCGGGCACCGTCGCAGCCGAGCACGAACCGGGCCCGCACCGGGTACGACCGGTCGGCGACCACGTCCCGCAACACCAGGTCGGCCCCGCCCTCGTCCTGCCGCAGGTCGACCAGTTCCGTGCCGATACGCAGCGTCACGTGGTCGAACCGCTCCAGCCCGGTACGCAGAGCATGCTCCAGCAACGGCTGGTCGAAGAAGTTCAGCGGCGCGTGCCCGAACCCGAAGTCCACCTCGTCGAAGGCGATGGTGGCGAACCGCCGGCCGGCGGCGTTGACGTAGTCGGCGCGTACCGGTTGGTGCAGGTCGCCGACGATCCGGTCGAGCAGACCGGCCTGCTGATAGATGCGCAGCGCCTCGTCGTCGCAGGAGAACGCGCGCGGCTGGCCGTGCGGTGCGGTGCTCCGCTCGACGACGAGCGTGCGGACGCCCCGCATCCCGAGCAGGTTCGCGGCCAGCGCACCGACCGGACCACACCCGACGATGACGACGTCGACCTCCTGGACCTCGCCGGGCGACGACGACTGGGCCGGGTTCATCTCGTTCCTCCACACCTGGCCGCCCGGGGTGGCCGGGCGGGGACCGTTGTACGGGTCCAGCAGAGCGGGCGGGTGTGGAGGTTTCGTAGATTTCCGGTTGGGGTTCTGGTTTTCGCTGCCGGGGTGGGGTTTCCGGCAGGACCGACCCGTGTGGGGTGGGGTTTCCGGCAGGACCGACCCGTGTGGGGTGGGGTTTCCGGCAGGCCCGACCCGCTCCGGGCGGTCAGGCTTGATCCCTGCGCGGGTCGGGCC
>NZ_SISL01000645.1:0-2567 GCF_004307965.1 Verrucosispora sp. SN26_14.1
ACAGCCCCGGTACCAGGCCCGGCGGGCGGCGCTGCTGAACTCGGCCGGGCGGGCCCTCGCCAACCGCCCGAGGTGCGCGTCCCGCTGGGTGCGCAGCCACCCGGTCGGGTCGTGCAGCGGCCGGGTCGTCACGTACCGGTCGGCGGTCAACGGCCACCGCGAGGTGAGCTGCCGGGCCTGGCGCAGACGCTCCTCGGCGGCGGCAACGGTCAGGTCGACCAGCACCCCGTCGACCCGCCGGGTGGCCGAGGGCGGCCCGGTGTCGGGTCGGTAGGTGACCACCAGCAACCCGACCTCGCTGTCCCCGCCACCGTCGTCGTCGCCGTGCGCGAGCGGCCCGTGCACCGCGACGGCGAGCACGTCGGCGGGGAAGCGCCGACGGACCGCCTCGGCGATCCGTCCGGCCACCTGCCACCGGGGATCGTCCCGGTGCTCCTGGACACCGTCCACACCGACCACCCCATCGCGCCACCGTGCGGACCGTCGCCGGTAGCGACGGCCCGGTCACCGCACACCCTAGTGCGGCGCGGGCGGCCCGTCCGGCGGGTCCGTGCCGTCGGGCGTGCCGGAGGCCGTCGGCACCAGCCGGAAGACCCGGATCTCCCGGTCACCGGCCCGCCGCACGTACGCCTCGTACGCGGGCCAGGCGTCGACCAGCAACCGCCACAGTCGCTCGCGTTCGGCGCCGGTCGCCGGTTCGCCGCGTACCGCGAGGCGACGCCCGGCGACGTCCACTTCGGCGTGTGGCTCGGCGAGCAGGTTCAGCGACCAGGCGGGCTGCTGGGTCTGGCCCCAGTTCGAGCCGACCACCACGTACCCGTCCCCGTCGGGCACGTAGAGCAGCGGGTTGCTGCGCGGTTTCCCGGAGCGGCGGCCGGTGGTGGTGATGACCAGGGACGGCACCAACCCGAGCGCGACCACCCGGCCCCGGGTCAGTCGCCCGACCGCCCGGTCGAGCGGCACCAGCAGCCGGGCGGTGGCGCCGAACCAGGGGTGGTGACCGATTCGGCGGGTCACGTCGCGCAGTACGGACATCCGGACATTCTGCATCCACCGGCGTCGGTCCGACACCCGCCGTTCAGCCGGGCCGGTCGGTCCTAGTCCAGGCGGCGTTCCACCGGCAGCCGGGACCGGGTCAGCAGTGCCGCCCCGGCCATCGCCACCAGCGGCACCACGACCAGCACGCCGAGGGTGAGCCAGGGCACCAACAGCGGGTACGGCGGCTCCACCGGCCACCCCTCGGCCAGCCGTCGATTCGTGAAGGTCAGGATGATCATCGCCGAGCCGAGCCCGGCGACGATGCCCAGCAACGAACCGAGCACCGCGATCACGCCGGCCTGGCAGAGCGACAGCAGCTTCCGTACGCCCGGTCCGGCACCGACCGAGGCGAGTGTGGACAGGTCGGCCCGCCCCTCGGCGGCGGCGAGTCCGGTGGCGATCCCGGCGGCCCCCACGGTCACCACCGCGGAGACCCCGGCCAGCAGGAGCAGCAGCGGCTCGGTGCCGGTGAAGCCGTGACCGAGCTCGAACTGCGCGCCGACCGGGCCGAGGTACTCCAGCGCGTCGACGAACCGGTCCCGCTGCCGCTGTCCCGGCGGCTCGGCGGCCTCGACCACCCAGCCGGTCTGTCGGACGGCGAGGTCGAGGCGGTCGGCTGCGGCGGGCGAGATGAGCAGCCAGGACGGTCTCAGGTGGCTCCGCACCGCGTACCCGGGCACGGTCGTCGTGGTCGCCTCCCCCGTCTCGCGTTTGTCGTCCTCGACGCGGAGGTGGACGCGGCCGTCGACGAGGTATCGCGGGTCCGTCACCACCGCGCCACCCGCGCGCAGGACGGCCGTGGCGGCGGTGACCTCGGCCGGCGTGGCGCCGGTGAGCATCGGCAGCGCCGCACCGTCGTCGACCGCCACCTGGACGTAGCCGTCGAGGTGGTCCTCGGCCGGCCACTGACAGCGGCGGTCGGCGCGGGCCCGCTGCTCGTCGGCTTCGCTGATCGACTCGTAGGGTCGCCATGGGCAGACCTGGTCCGGCGGCGCCACCGCGCTCACCACGCAGGCATCGAAATTCGTCCGGCAGCCGGCCGCGACCAGTGGGGCGACCGACCCGGCACCGAGATGGTCACGGGCCGCCGCGGTGACGGCGGCCCGGTCCGGTGGCCCGGTGGCGTCCGGGTCGTCGGCGGTGACCAGCACCGTCTGGCGCGGCAGCAGCGGACGGTACTGCTGGTCGGCGCGGACGTCGTCACTGGCGAGGAAGGCCCCGAGGGCGACGCTGCCGGCGACCGCCGCCATCACCGCCGAGATGGCCGGCGCGGTCGAGGAACGGTTGCGACTGGCGTCGCGTACCGCGATCCGGGGCGCCAGCGGGAGGAACCGGCCGAGCCGGGCCAGCAGTCCGACCAGCGTCGGCGTGGCGAAGACCAGCCCGAGTTCGCCGAGCACCAGCCCGGCGAGGATGACCGACGAACGGACCATCGCCGCACCGATCCCGGCGATGACCAACCCGGTGACGGCCAGCAGCACACCGAGCGCCAGCCAGCGCCGCCGGTGGGTGGGCGCGCCGCGTCGGCC
>NZ_SISL01000646.1:0-2566 GCF_004307965.1 Verrucosispora sp. SN26_14.1
GGGCGGCGCTGGCCGCGCGCCGCCGGACGGCGGTGCACGCCGCGCTGGTGGCTGCCGGTGCGCATCGGGTGCTGGACCTGGGCTGTGGCGGGGGCACGTTGCTGGCCACGCTGATCGGGGACCGGCGGTTCACCGAGATCGTCGGCACCGACGTCTCCGTCCAGGCGCTCGCGTCGGCCGCCCGGCGGCTGCGGCTGGACCGGTTGCCCGAGCGTCAGCGCGACCGGGTGACGCTGCGGCAGTCCGCGTTGACCTACCGGGACGACCGGTTGCGCGGGTACGACGCGGCGGTGCTGATGGAGGTGGTCGAGCACGTCGATCCGCCTCGGCTGCCGGCGCTGGAGGACAGCGTGTTCGGGTACGCCCGACCGACGACGGTCGTGGTGACCACGCCGAACGTCGAGCACAACGTGCGGTACGAGGGGCTGGCGCCGGGCGCCTTCCGGCATCCCGACCACCGGTTCGAGTGGTCCCGCGCCGAGTTCGCCGACTGGGTACGTCGAGTCTGCGCGACGTACGGCTACACGGCCGCCTCGTCCGGCGTCGGCGACGACGACCCGGAGGTGGGCGCTCCCACCCAGCTCGCCGTGTTCACCCGGATCTGAGCGTTCACCCGGATCTGAAAGTTAATAGGGGGCCCTTGCTCTACCGGAGGCGTTAACAAGGTGCCCTTCCTTATTCCAAGGAGCGATCATGAGCGTCCTGGACATCCCCGAGCTGGCGCTGGTGGCGTTGGTCGGAGTCTCGGGCTCCGGCAAGTCGACGTTCGCCGGCCGGCACTTCGCGCCCAGCCAGGTGCTCTCCTCGGACGCGTTCCGGGCGATGGTCGCCGACGACGAGAACGACCAGTCCGCCTCCGCCGACGCCTTCGACGCGCTGCACTACGTGGCCGCCAAGCGGCTGCGTGCCGGTCGACTCACCGTGGTCGACGCCACCAACCTCCAGCCGCACGCCCGCGCCGGCCTGGTCCGCGTCGCCCGGGAGCACGACGTGCTGCCGGTGGCGATCGTGCTGGACGTGCCGGAGGCGCTGGCCTGGGAGCGTACGGAGGCGCGCAGCGACCGCACCTTCGGTCGGCAGGTGCTCGCCCGGATGTCACGCGACCTGCGTCGCAGCTACGGCCAGTTGGCCCGGGAGGGCTTCCGCAAAGTGCACGTCCTGCGCGGCACCGACGAGATCGACCGCGCCGAGATCCGGTACGAGCGGATGTTCAACGACCGCCGGGAGCTGACCGGGCCGTTCGACATCGTCGGTGACGTGCACGGCTGCCGGGCGGAACTGGAGACGTTGCTGCTCCGGCTGGGCTGGCGGCTGCACCACGACGAGGCGGGTCGCCCGGTGGACGCGACCCACCCGTCGGGGCGTACCGCCGTGTTCGTCGGTGACCTGGTGGACCGCGGCCCGGACTCGCCCGGGGTGCTCCGCCTGGTGATGGGGATGGTCGCGGCCGGGCACGCGCTCTGCGTACCCGGCAACCACGAGCAGAAGCTGTTGCGCAAGCTGCGCGGGCGCAACGTGAAGGTGGCGCACGGCCTGGCCGAGACGCTGGACCAGTTGGCGGCCGAGCCGGCCGAGTTCACCGCCGAGGTGGCCACCTTCGTCGACGGGCTGGTCAGCCACTACCTGCTCGACGGCGGCCGGCTGGTGGTCGCGCACGCCGGGCTCAAGGAGGAGTACCAGGGCCGCGCCTCCGGCCGGGTACGCGCCTTCGCGCTGTACGGCGAGACGACCGGCGAGACCGACGAGTACGGCCTGCCGGTGCGCTACCCGTGGGCCCGCGAGTACCGGGGTGCGGCCACCGTCGTCTACGGCCACACCCCCACGCCCGAGCCCGAGTGGATCAACAACACCATCTGCGTCGACACCGGGTGCGTCTTCGGTGGGCGGCTGACCGCGCTGCGCTACCCGGAACGCGAGCTGGTCTCGGTGCCGGCGGAACGCGAGTGGTACGCCCCGGTGCGCCCGCTCGTCGCCGCTCCGTCCCGCCCCGACGAGGTGCTGGAGCTGACCGACGTGGCCGGACGGCGGCACGTGGAGCACACGTACGGCTCGTTGACGGTGCCGGCGGAGAACGCCGCCGCCGCGTTGGAGGTGATGAGCCGCTTCGCGGTCGACCCGCGCCGGCTGGTCTGGTTGCCGCCGACCATGGCGCCCTGCTCGACGTCCCGCGTCGACGGCTACCTGGAACACCCGACGGAGGCGTTCGCCGACTACCGGGCGGCCGGGGTGGACCGGGTGGTCTGCGAGGAGAAGCACATGGGCTCCCGCGCGGTGGTGCTGGTCTGCCGGGAGCCGGACGGTGGTCCGTTCGGACCGGGCGGCGGGGTGGTCCACACCCGCACCGGACGGCCGTTCTTCGGCGAACCACTCGACACCGAACTGCTCGACCGGGTCCGCGCGGCGGTGACCGCCGCCGGGCTCTGGGCAGAGCTGGAGACCGACTGGCTGTTGCTCGACTGTGAACTGCTGCCCTGGTCGGCGAAGGCCGGTGGCCTCATCCGGGAGCAGTACGCCGGGGTCGGCGCCGCCGGCCGGGCGGCCCTGCCGGCGGCACTGGCCTCGCTGG
>NZ_SISL01000647.1:0-2565 GCF_004307965.1 Verrucosispora sp. SN26_14.1
CCGGGGCCGACACCCGCCGCCGCGTACGCCACGGGCAGCGCCGCCGTGCTGCGGCACGGCCCGGCCGAGCGGCTGATGCGGGAGGCGTTGTTCCTGCTGGTCTTCGGCACCCGTCCGGGCATCCGCGCCGATCTGATCGCGCGGCTGCACCGGGGCTGAACCACCGCACCACCCGCCGACCACGCGCCCGGGGTACGGATTCCGTACCCCGGGCGTCCGTCGGTCAGGACGCGGTCAGGACGTCGGTCACCACGGCGGCGGTCGGCGCCACCATGACCGGATCGGTCACCGCGAAGTGGTCGCCGGTCACCTGCCGGCGGGTCGTCACGGCACCCTCGGGAAGCCGTTCGCCCAACGGCACCAGATAGCCGCCGGCCGCGCCGCCCAGCGCGGTCCGGGCCTCCAGCAGGTGCACGGTGAGGCCCGGTGCCGCCGGCACCGGGTAGCGCACCAGCGCCCGGGTGTGCGCGGCGAAGACCCCGAACAGCCGCTCGGCCGAGTCCAGGCCCAGCGACGCCAGCTCCGGGCGGGCGGCGGCCACCTGCGGCCAGGCCGCCCGCAACGCCTCCACCCCGGAGGCGTCCGCGTCGACCGGGGCGTTCTCGTCCACCTCGCCCCGGGTCACGTCGGTCAGGAACGCGCGGACCAGTTCGGCGGCGCTCGGCTCGGCGACCGTGCCGGGCGGGCCGACCCAGGGGTCGATCAGCACCGCCGTGCAGGTACGCCCCGCCTCGGTCAACTGCCGACCCACCTCGTAGGCCAGCACCGCGCCGAGCGACCAGCCGACCAGGCGTACCGGGGTGTCCGCCGGCAGCGTGGCGCTCAGCGCGTCCCGGTAGGCGCGGGCCAGCTCGGTCAGGGTCGGCGGCACGGTGGCCGTACCGTCCAGCGCGGGCGAGGCGACCCCCAGCACCGGCCAGCCCTCCGGCAGCCGCGCGACCAGCTCGCGGTAACAGAGCAGGTCGCCGCCGACCGGGTGGATCAGCACGACCGGCGTGCCGTCACCGGGAGCCAGCGACTGCACCGGCGACGCCCCGGCGCCCGCGTCCCGCTCGTCGAGCAGACGGGCCAGCTCGGCGACGGTCCGGTGCTGGTAGAGGGCGGCCAACGGGAGCCGGCTGCCGAACTCCCGCTCGACCCGGTTCATCAGTTGCGCCGCCTGCAACGAGCTGCCGCCGAGGGCGAAGAACGGGTCGTCGACGCCGACCGAGGGCAGGTCGAGCAGGTCCGACCAGAGCGTGGCCAGTCGCCGCTGGGTGGCGGTGTGCGGGGCGCGGAACCGTCCGCCGCCCGGTGCCAGACCGGCCGCGTCCGCGACCAGGGCGGCCCGGTCCACCTTGCCGTTGCCGGTCAGCGGCAACGCCTCCCGTACCTCGATCACCGGCGGCACCAGGTACGCGGGCAGCGTCGCGCCGAGCGCCGCGCGGACCTCGTCGGCGAGGTCCGGCTTCGCCGCCTCGGCGGACACGAAGGCGACCAGCGACGCGCCCCGCTCGCCCCGGCGGGCGACCACCACGGCGTCGGTCACCCCCGGCTGCGCGACCAGCGCCGCCTCGATCTCACCCAGTTCCACCCGGAAGCCGTTGATCTTCACCTGCGGGTCGTCGCGGCCGAGGAACTCGATCACCCCGTCCGGGCGGTACCGGCCCAGGTCGCCGGTGCGGTAGAGCCGTTCGCCGGTGACCGGGTGGGTGACGAAGGCGGCGGCGGTCAGCTCCGGCGCGTGCAGGTACCCGTCGGCCAGCCCCCGCCCGGCGATGTACAGGTCACCGGGCACCCAGTCGGGCCGGTGGGCGAGTCGGGAGTCCAGGACGTGGAAGCGCTGGTTCCGCAGCGGCCAGCCGTACGGCACGCTGGTCCACTCCGGGGGCACCCGGGCGGGCACGTCGAACCAGTTCGACCAGATCGACGCCTCGGTGGCCCCGCCGAGCGCCATGCACCGGGCCCTCGGGGCGATCTCGGCCAGTTCGCGGCCGAGCGACAACGGCACCCAGTCCCCGCTGACCATCGCCACCCGCAGCGGCTCCGGGCGCGCGCGGTCCGCCGCCGCCCGGACGTAGTCGACGAACATCGCCAGGTAGGCCGGCACCGAGTTCCACACCGTCACGCCCGCCCGGACGGCCAGCTCGTGCAGGTGCACCACCTCGCGGGCCTGACCCGGATCGGGGACGACCACGGCGCCGCCGACGGCCAGCAGACCGAAGACGTCGTACAAGGAGAGGTCGAAGGTGAACTCCGAGACGGCCAGCACCCGGTCGGCGGCCCCGACACCGAAGCGCGTGTTGACGTCCACGATGGTGTTCGCCGCGCTCTGGTGCCGGATCATCACGCCCTTCGGCGTGCCGGTGGTGCCGGAGGTGAAGATGACGTACGCCAGGGCCTCCGGCTCGTCGGTGACCTCGGCGTCGGGCAGGTCACCGTCGGGCAGGTCGGACAGCCGCCAGCGGACCGCGTCGGCGGGGGCCCCGTCGAGGTCGTCGTCGGTGTCGCCGAGCACCGCGCGTACGCCCGCTCCGGCGAGGATCTGCGCGCGGCGCGGCAGCGGCCAGGCGGGCGCGACCGGCA
>NZ_SISL01000648.1:0-2564 GCF_004307965.1 Verrucosispora sp. SN26_14.1
GCGCGGCCTCGGCCGCCTCCCGCTCCACCGCGCTGGCGTCGGCGGACGCCTGCTGGGTGGGGGCGTCGCCGACCATCTGGTTCAGCCCGCCGAGCGCGCCGCCCATACCCTCCAGGGCCTTGGTCAGTTCGGCCGGCACGATCCACACCTTGTTGGCCGTGCCGTTGGCGATCTGCGGCAGGGCCTGGAGGTACTGGTAGGCCAGCACCTTCTGGCTCGGGTTGGCCTGGTGGATGGCATCGAACACCGTCCGGACCGCCTTGGCCTGACCCTCGGCCTGCAGGATGCGGGCCTGCCGGTCACCGTCGGCGCGCAGCACCGCGGCCTGCTTCTCACCCTCGGCCGAGAGGATCTGCGACTGCTTGTGACCCTCGGCGTTCAGGATCGCGGCACGGCGGTCCCGCTCGGCGCGCATCTGCTTCTCCATGGAGTCGCGGATGCTCGGCGGCGGCTCGATCGCCTTGATCTCGACCCGGGTCACCTTGATGCCCCACCGGCCGGTGGTCTCGTCCAGCACCCCGGAGAGGTGCCGGTTGATCTCCTCACGGCTGGTCAGCGCGCGCTCCAGGTCGAGCGAACCGATCACGTTCCGCAGCGTGGTGACGGTGAGCTGCTCGATCGCCTGAAGGAAGTTGGAGATCTCGTAGGTGGCCCGGACCGAGTCGACGACCTTGAAGTAGAGCACGGTGTCGATCGAGACGACCAGGTTGTCCGAGGTGATCACGGGCTGCGGCGGGAAGCTGACCACCTGCTCGCGCATGTCCACCTTCGTCCGCACCGCGTCGACGAAGGGCACCAGGATGTTCAGCCCGGGGTTGAGCGTCCGCTTGTACCGGCCGAGCCGCTCGACCACGTCCTGACGCTGCTGCGGCACGATCCGCACCGACTTCGCCAGGGTGATCACCGAGATCAGGGCAAATGCTATCAAAAGGACGGGTATGACTAGTTCCATCCGTTCACCTCTCCGCTTCGGGTAGCTCGCCGGGCGCCGCAACGTCCCGCCAGACCAGGGCTACCGCTCCCTTGACCTGAATAACCTGCACCCGTTCTCCGGGTGCCAAAACCTGCGTGGCGTCGTAGGCCCGCGCGCTCCACACTTCGCCGTCGATCTTCACCATGCCCTGCGCGGCGTCGACCTGCTCCAGGACCAGGGCCGACGAACCCTCGATCGCCTCCACCCCGAAGGCGGTCTCGCCGGTCTCCATCGCGGTCTGCTTGTGCCGCTGGATGACCGGCCGCGCCGCGAGCACGGTCAACGCCGACACCACGGCGAAGACGACAGCCTGTATCGCCACCGGCGCTCCGAACGCGGCGGCGCCTGCGGCGGCGAACGCACCGACCGCAAACATGATCAAGAACAGGGTCGCCGTGAAGATCTCAGCGACCGCTAGTACCACACCCAGCACGATCCACAGCACGGCATCCACGTACTGATCGTGACATGACAATGCACGTGTCATCGAACTGTCATGATCGGAGGCGCCCGACCACCGCCTCGAAGGAGCCTTCGTGTCCCTGCGTCCGGAAACAGTACGGCACGTCGACGCCCTGGTGGCCGACGCGCAGTCCGCCGGCCACGTGCCGTCGCTGGTCGTCGGCGTGGTGCGCGACGGCACACTGGCGCACCTGGCCGCCGCCGGTGACCATCCCCGGCCGGACGCCGACCTGCAGTACCGGATCGGCTCGATCACCAAGACCATGACCGCCGTGCTGATCATGCAGGAGCGCGACGCCGGACGGCTGGCGCTGGACGATCCGCTGCGACGGCACCTGCCCGAGGCCGGAGCCGCCGGACCGATCACCCTGCGCCAACTGCTGGGGCACGCGGGCGGGCTGCAACGCGAGCCGGACGGGCCGTGGTGGGAGCGGAGCGAGGGCGTCGACCTGCACACCCTGCTGGCCGACTTCGGCGCTCCCAAGATCGCGCTGCCGGCGTACCGCACCCACCACTACTCGAACCTGGCCTTCGGACTGCTCGGCGGCGCGCTGCAACGGATCACCGGCACCGGGTGGGCCCAGCTGGTGCGGGAACGGATCCTGGCGCCACTGGGCATGCACCGCACCACGTACGCCGCCACCACGCCGTACGCCCCCGGGTACGTGGTGCACCCGTGGCACGACACGCTCCGCGAGGAGCCGCACACCGACACCGGGGCGATGGCCCCCGCCGGGCAGCTCTGGTCGACCGTGGCCGACCTGTCCCGGTGGGCGGCGTTCCTCGCCGACCCCGACCCCGTGGTGCTGGCCCCGGACACCCTCGACGAGATGTGCGCCCCGGTGTTCCTCAGCGACCTCGACTCCTGGCGGGGCGGCTACGGCCTGGGCATCCAACTCACCCGCCAGGGCGAACGCGTCTACGTCGGGCACGGCGGCTCGATGCCCGGTCACGTCGCCGTGCTGCTGGTGCACCGGTCCAGCCGTACCGGTCTGGTCGGCTTCGCCAACTCGTACGGCTTCCGCACCGGCGGCATCAGTCCGCTCGGCGTCCAGGTGCTGACCCGGGTCCTCGACGCCGAGCCTGTCTCTTATAAACCTCTCCGAGCCCACGAGACTAGCGCTCATCT
>NZ_SISL01000649.1:0-2558 GCF_004307965.1 Verrucosispora sp. SN26_14.1
AGCAGCCGGGGCAGCAGCCGGGCGGCGAGCCGCAGCGCCCGGTCCAGCGCCTGCGGCGCACCGCGCTCGGCGTACGTCGGAACCCGCTCACGGGCCATCAGCCGGCCCTGCCGGTCGGCGACCCCGACGGCCATCTTCGTCCCGCCGAAGTCGATGCCGAGCAGCAGCCCGTCGGTGTACGCGCCCGACTCGGGTCGCGCCAGCTGCACGCTCATCGGGCCGCCATCTCGGTGGCGACCGCGTCCAGTGCGGTGTCGGCCCGGTCGAGACGGTCGCGTACCGCCGCCAGCCGTGCCCGCGCCGCGTCGAAGCTGCCTCGCAGCGTCGCCACCTGGGCGCGTACCGCGTCGCTGCCCGGCCCGTCGGCCTGGGCGCGGCCGAGCACCAGCTCCGGCCGGACGGCGGCGGCGATCAGGTCGTCCACGGCGGCGTCGTCGAGCCCGCCGGGAACCAGCCCCTCGGCGGCGGCCCGCACATCGTCGGCGGTCCAGCCCTGCGGGGCACCGCCGCGCACCAGCCGACCCACCACCGAGTGCGCGGCCCGGAACGGCACACCGTGCCGGGTCAGGGCGTCGGCGGCGGCGGTCGTGGTGGCCCCGGAGGCGACGATCTCGGCGGCCGACGGCGGCGTCAACGGCGCGATCTCGGCGAGGAAGCCGCCGAGCAGGGCGAAGAACCGGTCCGCCCGGTCGTTGCTCTCCCAAAGCCGCACCTGCACGTCGGTGGTGGCGTTGTTCGAGTCCTCCCACCAGGCCGCGCCCACGTTGTTCAGCACCGAGGCGGCGTCGGCGGCGGCCTGCCCGGCGTACGAGACCAGGTGCTCCAGCACCACCGGGTTGCGCTTCTGCGGCATGATGCTGCTGCCCTGGGTGAAGTCACCGGGCGTGGTCACCCACTGCCAGCTCAGCCAGTCCATCAGGGTGCGCGCCAGCCGCGCCCCGGTGGCCAGCGCCTGGGCGTTGAGGGTGCCGACCCGCACCAGATGGTCGGCGCCGGCCACCGCCTCGTACGAATTGGTCACCAGACCCGCGAAGCCGAGCAGCTCGGCCACCCGGGCGGGGGAGATGTCCAGGTCGGTGCCGGCGAAGGCGCAGGACCCCAGCGGTGAGACGTTGAGCGCCTCGATCACGTCGGCGTAGGCGAGCGCCTCCCCGGCCAGCGCCTCGGCGTACCCGGCCAGGGCGTGCCCGATGGTGGTCGGCTGGGCCGGACGCCGGTGGGTGTAGCCGGTGATCACCACGTCCGCGTACCGGTCCGCGGCGTCCAGCGCGACCGTGCCGGTGGCCAGTACCCGGTCGAGCACGCCGGTCAGCTGGTCGCGCAGCAGCATCCGGAACACCCCGGCGTCGAGGTCGTTGCGGCTGCGCGCCATCTGCACGTCCAGCTCCGAGGTGGGTATCCCGCAGGCCGCCGCGAGACGCTTCTCCACCAGGTAGTACGTGTCCTCGAAGGTGCCGTCGAAGGGCGGCGCGTCGGCCTGGTCGGCGCGCAGCTCGGCCAGTCCGCGCAGCAACCGGGCGCCCCGATCGGCGGGGATCAACCCCTGCTCGGTCAGCATCACCACGTGCGCCTGGCTCGCCCGCACCATCGCCGGGAACAGGTGCCCGACGTGGTGGTCGTAGGTGGGACGCAGGTGGTGCCGCTGGTAGGTGGTCAGCGCGGGTGTGCTCATGACGGAGTTCCTTACTTCCTCTGCGGGCCGGGTCGGCGCGGGGGCCGTCCCGGACGGTCGGCCGGTCAGTCGTCCAGCCCGAGCAGGCGCTCGGCGTTACCGGCGAAGATCGCGCGCAGGTGCTCGTCGGGCAGGCCCAGTTCCCGGCAGATGCGGAGCTGGTCGTCGAGGTAGCGGGTGACGTACCCGCGCGGGAACCACGACGAGTCGCTGCCGAACACGATCCGCTCCGGGCCGATGGTCTCGTAGCAGCGCCGGAACAGGTCCTCCAGCGTCAGCTTGTACGGCATCCACCGCACCCACTGGTTGGAGCCGGAGGTGTCGACGTGCACGTTCGGGCAGCCCCAGGCGGTGAAGAGCAGCTCCTGCACGTACTGCACGCCGAAGTGCGGCACCACCACCGGCAGCTCCGGGAACCGACGGGCCATCCGGGCCAGCTCCTCCGGACCACCGTGCCGGCCGAAGGTGAGGCCGCCGGCGCTGCCGTAGTGCCCGATGTGGATCAGCACCGGCACACCGAGCCGCTGCGCGGCGCCCCAGAGCGGATCGAGGTCCGGCCCGTCGAGCGGGCCGCGCAGCAACGGCGCGAACAGCTTCAACCCGCGCAGGCCGCGTTCGGTGACCGCCCGTTCCAGCTCGGCCGCGGCGTCCGGTGCGTACGGGTCGTGGTGGGCGAAGCCGAGCAGCAGGTCCGGGTGCCGGTCGACCACGTCGGCCACCGCGTCGTTGCCGCCGCCGGTGACGAACACCGCCCGGCGTACGCCCACCCGGCGCAACTCGTCGGCCCACCGGTCGGCCTCGTCCGGCCAGTGCGCGGCGGGCGGCTCCGGTTCCGGGAACGACCACGCCTGCCGCCACGCCCGCGCGTACGGGGCGGGGCGGCAGG
>NZ_SISL01000065.1:0-20112 GCF_004307965.1 Verrucosispora sp. SN26_14.1
GTCCGGACGCCATCGCCGCGCTGCTGGCCGGCAGCGGCCGACTCTGGCGGATCGCCGGGGCCGGGCTGCGGTTCCCGCCGGTACGCGCCGTCGCCTGGCCGGCGTACCGCTGGGTGGCCCGCAACCGGCACCGGATGCCGGGCGGTACGGCCGCCTGCTCCCTGCCGCAGGAGACGCGCGACCGCCTCTACGGTCCGTCGGCGGGCTGAGTGCCGGACGTCGTCGGCGACGTCTCGGCGCGCGGGGGCGGCGGTGCGCCGATCCCCACGTCCGGTGTGGCGCGGGCGCCCGAGGTCCGACGGGTCAGCAGCCGTCGTGCCAGGACCACCGGACGGACCTTCTCCAGCGGCAGGAAGCTGGTCATGGCGACCAGGTGCGGCGCGAACGAGATGGTGATGGTCGCGACGGTGACCAGGTGGAACGAGTAGAAGAAGCCGACCGTGGCGTGCCGCCACCGGGCCGGGATCACGAAGATCGCCGGGCTGAGCAGCTCGAAGGCGAGGATGCCGAACTGGGCGACGAGCAGCAGGTGGGGCACCTGGGCGAGCAGGTCGGCGAGGTCGGTGCCCCGGCGGATGATCGCCTTGGCCAGCACCGAGCCGGTCGCCCAGTCCAGGCCGCCGAAGCGGAACTTGGCCAGGGCGGCGAGGAAGTAGGTGCAGATCACGGCGATCTGGGTGACCCGCAGGGCCCAGCCGCCGGCCTCGGTGGGCGTGGCGTCCCCGTGTCGGGCGCGGCCGGCGGTCGGTAGCACCGCGAGCGCGACGAGCAGGGCGAACCGGTCGTGGTCCACCTTCCCGTAGCTCATCGCGACGATCATCCACTGGAAGTAGAGGGCGAAGACCGTCCACCCGAGCAGCCGGGGCGCCCGTCCGCTGGCGGCGGCCAGGGCGAGCAGCAGCAGGGCCCAGAAGACGACGCCGACCAGTGCCGGCTCGGGTGTGGGCAGCGGCAGCAGGCGACCGACGAACAGTGGTTGGTACATGTCGCCGGGCACGTCCACCTTGGCGCGTACCCACGGAGTGAAGACGACCAGGTCGGCGGCGACGAAGAGGTAGATCAGGGTGCGGAAGGCGGCGACCCGGCCGCGGGGGACCGCCTCGGTCAGCCAGCGGATCACGGGTTCACCTGCCAGCGCACGACCGTCTCGTCGGACCACAGTCCGGTGGGCCGGCGGTCGGTGATGTCGTGCCAGCGGATCACGATCCGGACCTCGGTCAGCCGGGGCGCGTCGGGCTGACGCCGCGCGTACGCCTCGGCGACCTCGCGCAGTCGGCTCGGGTCGGCGACGAACTGGGCCTGCTGGCCCTCGATCTCGGCGCGGCGGATGCCGGTCGCCCGTTCGCCGAGGTCGACCACGCTGCCGGTCTGGTCCACGCCCTCCACCCGGGTGTCCGGGGCGTCGGCGTCGGCCGGGTCCGAGGTGGAGTACATCCGGAAGGGCCCGAACGGGAAGTGGTCGTCGTCGCCCCAGGCCGTCCCGGCGAGCAGGAGGGTCAGGCCGAGTGCGGTGGCCGCCACCCGGATCGCGCGGCCGTGGTTCGTCAACGCATCCATCGGATGCCGAAGATACGGCACGGAAGCCCTGGTCCGGCTCCCGTCGACCGGCCTGTGTCGCAAGTGTGACGGGCCGGGCCGGTGGTGGCGGGCACACGCACCGACGGCCGGGCCCCGGTTGTCGGGCCCGGCCGTCGGTGGGGGAGGTCAGTGGTTGTGTTCGGCGAGCTTCTTGCGGACGTCGTCCATGTCGAGCGCCTGGACCTGCTCGATGAGGTTCTCCAGGGCCGACTCGGGCAGCGCGCCGGGCTGTGAGAAGACGATCACGCCGTCGCGGATGGCCATGATGGTCGGGATCGAACGGATGTCGAACTTGGCGGCGAGGCCCTGCTGCGCCTCGGTGTCCACCTTGCCGAAGGTGATCTCGGTGTGCTTGTCCGAGGAGCGCTCGTAGACCGGGGCGAACCGCTTGCACGGACCGCACCATTCGGCCCAGAAGTCGACCAGCACGATGCCGTCGCTCTCGGTCACCTGGTCGAAGTTAGCCGTGGTCAGCTCGACGGTTGCCATGTCTATCTCTCCGATCACGCGGAACGTCTACCCCTGGTGGAACCCGACCGTACCCCGACGCATTCCCGCCGGGGTGCCACCAAAACCCGGTCCTGGTCGCCTTGGGAGCCTTTGTCCACATCGATCGCCATCGGTCTTGTGGTGCGTCCGCAGATCGCAAATGCACGTCGCAATTGCGTGACCGGTTGTGATGGGAGCGGTTCCAAGGAGATCAGGCCCAGTAACTGCTACGACACGGTAACTTTGGCGTTGACAAGGACCGATTCGACCTGCGGAGATCGCTTCTGGGCGGATGTTTGGTCACGGTGGGTAATGTAACGAAAAGATAAATGTGACCTCGGTCTCTGTGCAGTCGGAGGGTCGTACGGCAGAATCTTGAAGCATCAGAGCGTGGGCGGCGGGTGCCGGGGAGGGCCCCGCCGCTCATTGCGTCCGGCCCCGGTTGTGACCGCTGAGTCCGACCGGTGTGGCCACCGCAGAACGGCCCTTCTTTCCGCCATCGGCCCGACCCGGCACATATGCTCGAGCCGGAGGTCCCGCCATGAGCGAGCGCAGTGCGCAGGTCACGATCGTCGCGGGCTATTCCGCCACCGAGTGGGAGCTGCTCACCGGGCTGCCCGGCCGCGTGATCGTGGTCGCCGCCCGGCCCGGCCCGGGACCCGCGTACTCGTCGGTGGCCGCCGGTCTCGCCGGACTGGACGCGGTCGCGGCCGGCCGGGTCTTCGACAGCGATCTCATCCGGGCGGTGGTGGCCACCGTCTACGCGCGCCACGACGGTGCGTCGGAGACCGGCGCGGAGCCTGACGATCCGGCGGACCTGCTCGCGGCGTGCCGGGCGGCGGTGCGGGTGCTGGAGCGGCGGGCCGACCCGGCCGACTCTGCGGCGTACCGGCAGTGGGTCCAGTCGGTGGGTGCCCGGGTGTGCCGTACCGCGTCGGCGGTGGTGCCGGGCGCGGAGCTGGCTCCGGCCGACCGTCGTTTCCTCGACCGGCTCGGTGGCGCACTCGCCCTGCGCTGAACCCCGCTCCTCGGCCGGGCGTCAGGGGCGCGCCGAAACTGGCGCGGCGGCGCGCGTACCCTGCGTGGTCGTGACCGGTGAGCAACTCGACGTCGGCGTGGGCCCGTGGCCCGGCGACCCGCCGGACGACCCCCGCTACGACCCGGAACTGCTTGCCGAGGGCGACCGGCGCAACGTGGTCGACCGGTACCGGTACTGGCGTCGCGAGGCGGTGGTCGCCGATCTGGACGAGCGGCGACACGACTTCCACGTGGCGATCGAGAACTGGCAGCACGACTTCAACATCGGCACGGTGGTCCGCAACGCGAACGCCTTCCTCGCCGCCGAGGTGCACATCGTCGGCCGCCGCCGGTGGAACCGGCGCGGGGCGATGGTGACCGACCGCTACCAGCACGTACGGCACCACGAGACGATCGAGCAGTTCGCCGACTGGGCGGCCGGGCAGGGCCTGTCGCTGGTCGGGATCGACAACCTGCCGGGCTCGCGTCCGATGGAGACCACCACGCTGCCCCGGCGTTGCGTGCTGCTGTTCGGTCAGGAGGGTCCCGGCCTCTCCGACGCCGCGCGGGCTGCCTGCGACCAGCTCTTCTCCATCGCCCAGTACGGCTCGACCCGGTCGATCAACGCGGGCGTGGCCAGCGGGATCGCCATGCACGCCTGGATCCGCGCGCACGCCGGTCCGCCGCCGGGCTGAACTGCCGCCACGCCGGGGTAAAGGCGCCGCTCCGCTTGACGGCTCGCCCGGACGGGGCGACGGTGGAGTGGTGACTGTTGCGGTGAGTTGTCCCAGATGTGGGGGGTCCGTGCGGGCACCGGACCTGATGCACGCCGAGTCGCGCTGCCCGGACTGCGGGCCGGTGGCGCCGCTGCACGTACCCGAGAACATCGGTGCGGAGATCGTGGCCAGCGTGGTGGAGCGGATCCAGTCGGCGGCACAACCGGCGCAACCGCCGGTCCCGCTGTGGTGCCCGTGGCCGCTGCCTCCCGGCTGGACCACCACCGGCGTGGCGTGGGCCGGCGACGACCGGATCGGGGTACGTGCCACCGCCGTCGCCTGTGCCGGCCCGGCGCCGCTCGGCGGTGGACCGGCCGATCTGGTCTTCGTGGCCGAGGAGCCGGGCGTCGGCCTGGGCACGCGGTACGCGGGAGTCCCCGGCCCGGACGCCGGTCCGGAGTTGGCCGAGGCGTTGACCGAGCCCGGTCCCGGGCATCCCGGTCATGTCGGGCGCGCGGGGATCCGGGTGGCCGGTCATCCCACTCCACTGTGGCTCGTGAGTTCCCTGACAGATCGAAGCGCGTACGCCGGCGAAGCTCGGGGAATGTGGCTGTATGCGATAGCCTGGCCGGCGAGTGCGGGGCATCTGCTCGCCGAGGACGTGCTCCTGCACGATCTGGTCGAGTGGACGCCGCCCGAACTCGTGTACGGCGCACCATCTCCGTACCTGCACGGGAAGGCCTGACGGCCCCCCGGAATGTCGGAGAACGGACGCAGATATTCACGGTACGACACCACGCTGATACTCTGGGTGCCGCTGAGGTAATCGGAACCCGGCGCCGTGCGAGAGGATGGCCCCCATGGTCAAGAAGGTCCTCACCTGGGCCGGTATCGCTTTCTTGATCTTCTTCGTAGCCTACCGGCCAAATTCTGCCGCAGACGTGTTCAAGTCTCTGGGCGGCGGGATCATGGACATCGCCCAGGGCTTCGGCGACTTCTTCACCAGCCTGGTCGCCTAGCCTCCGATGGGAAGCCCCTCCGGCCCACCCTTCGACCCCGACGACCCGGACCGGGCGCGCCGGGAACGCGACACCGAGCCGATACCCCGGATCGATCCTGACGACGGTCCGGGCTTCGGGTCCGGTGCGCGGCTCTCCGACGGGCCCGCCTTCTCCGACGACGCCGGCTACGGCGACGGCCCGGCCTACTCCGGGGAGACGCGCTCCGAGCGGGCCTGGGTACGCGATCCCGAGGGCGGCTACCAGCCCCCGCAGATCTCCGAGGAGGAACTGGCGGGGCTGCGCTCCGACGCCAGCGGCATGACACCCCGACGGGTGCTGCCGCTGGAGGACGAACCCAGCTCGCTGGTCGCCCGCTATCTCTTCCCGACCGAGCGTTACCGGGGCGAGTGGAAGCGGCACTGGATCCATCTCGTCACCCCGATCCTGATCGGGATCGCCGCCACCTTCGTGCTCGGCTACCTCTCCGGCTTCCTGGCCGGGCAGAACGTCGGCGCGCTCACCACGATCGCCGTACTCCTCTGGTTCGGTGTGATGGGCTGGGTGGCCTGGAAGGTCGCCGACTGGTGGTACGACAGGTTCATCCTGACCAACAAACGGGTGATGGTCGTCAACGGCATCATCACCCGGCGGGTCGCGATGATGCCGCTGGTCCGGGTCACCGACATGAAGTACGAGCAGACGCCGGCCGGGCGGGCGCTCAACTACGGCACCTTCGTGCTGGAGTCGGCCGGTCAGGAGCAGGCGCTGCGCGAGGTCAAGAACCTGCCCAACCCCAACGAGCTCTACCTGCGTGTGGTCGAGGAGATGTACGAGCCGCAGGCAGTCGAGGCGCGGTTGGGCAAGGAGCAGGACGAGGCCAAGGCCGACGACGGCGCCTGAAACTTTCCGACCGAACATCGGAGCCACTGCGCACCTTTCGCCCTCGACCCGCTACCCCGGGCCGTGGCAGGCTGCCGAGCAGGATCAGTTCGGGGGTGGCGTGTGGGCGGTAGCAATCCGTTGGAGGACGAGTTCCGCGACTTCGTCACGGCCCGTTCCGCCGCGCTGCTGCGCACCGCGTACCTGCTCACCGGTGACTGGGGCACCGCCGAGGACCTGCTCCAGACCGCGCTGACCAAGACGTACCTGGCCTGGAAGCGCCTCGGTGGTATCGAGGCCATCGAGCCGTACGCCCGGCGCGTCATGGTCAACACGTCGACGAGTTGGTGGCGGCGTCGCTGGCACGGCGAGCGACCGACCGAGGTGCTGCCGGAGCGCGCCGCCGCCGACGCGATCGAGCAGCAACTCGACCGTGACGTGCTCTGGCGGCACCTGCGCGCACTGCCCGCCCGGCAGCGCGCGGTGCTGGTGCTGCGCTACTACGAGGACATGTCCGAGGCGCAGACCGCCGCCCTGCTGGAGATCTCGCCGGGCACCGTCAAGAGCCAGTCCTCCCGCGCCCTGGCCACCCTGCGACGGCGACTCGGCGCGGAGGAGGCGATCACCCTCCCCGGCGCACCGACGCCCCCGGCCTCATCAGCGGCCACACCCACGCCGGCGGCCCGCCGGGCCGGTCGCCCGACCACCCGGTCCACGCCCACCACCAGGGCCACGCCCACCGCCAGGCTCCGCCCGGCCGCCGGGTCCGACGTACCACCTCCGGCCGACGCGCCGCCTTCTACCGGCCGAGGAGACCCGCAGGTTCCGGCCCTACGACCCGGGTCACCGCCCGAGGCGGCGGCGCCGCGGCAGCCGGACGACGCCCTGGTCGGAGAGCACCGGTGAACACCGTTTCCGGAGGTCGTGACAACCAGAGCGGGGCGCCGGAACGTCTCGTCAACATGTCGCAGGACGAGTTGGAGCGCGCCGTCCGGGAGACGTTCTCCCGGCAGGTGGCGACCCCGCGCGCCCCGCACGACCCGGCGGGTGCCGTGCTCCGCCGGGCCCACCGCATCCAACGTCGCCGCACGGTGGCCGGAATGAGCCTGGCCGCGTCCGCGATCGTGCTTGTCAGCGTCGGTGCGATGCACCTACGCGACGACCACCCGCCGCCCGGCGGCACGGTCGTGATCGCGGATCCGTACCCGGCACCGGACACGTACCGCACCGTCCTCCCGGCGCCCGGCCCGCGCACCGAGACTCCGCTGGCCGAGGTCGATCTGCTGGTGAACCGGACGATCGCCACCGCGCAGGGCCGCCGGGTGACCCTGATCGGGATCGGTGCGGTGGAGCGCGCACACCGTCTCACCGACGGGCGGGGCTGGCTGGCGGTCGGCGAACCGTCGCTGGCCGGGCGATCGCTCTGGGCGGTGGCGGCCGACGGGACCGCCCGGGTGCTGCTGGCGGGCGCCGACGAGATCGTCCTCGACCGGGACGGCCGGCAGGTCGCCTGGAAGCAGGACCGGGTGCTGGCCGCCGCCCGCATCGTGGACGGCGAACTGGCCGGCACCGTACGCGCCGACGCGCCGACCACGGCCGTACCGCTGCGGTTCGTCGACGGCGCGGTGCTGGTGCGACTCGACCCCGACCTTCCCGGGCACGTGCTCTGGCCGCTGCGGCCGGGCCCACTCGACGAGGGCACGGACCGGACCAGCCAGCGGATCTTCGGCGCACTGCCGGACGGACGCCTGGTCGGCGAGGTGTCCGCCGAGACGCCCGAGGACGCCTGCCTGACCCTGCTCGATCCGGTGGCCCTTCGCCCACCCGAGCCGCCGGCCTGCGGCCCCACGATCGAGGGAGCCGGCCTCGGTGCGGTCTCCCCGGACGGGCGGTGGCTGCTGGTCAACGGGCGCGTCGGCGAGCAGGACCGGGCGCTGCTGGTCGACCTGACCCGACTCGATTCGACCCGACTCGATCCGACCGTCCCGGTCCGGCCGGCCGGACCGGCGATGACCGGAGCGGTGTCCTGGAACCTGCCGGACGTGGCGCACTACGCCGACGCGACCGGTGCCCTGGTCCGGGTGGACGCCGAGCGGGTCCGCGCCGGTCGGTCCGCCGTCCGGGTCACCGTCCCCGGTCTGCGCGACGACGAGCCGCTGGTGGTGGTGACCGGTGGCTGACCGCCGGCCCGGTAGCGTCGGGCGATGACCCACCGGATCGACCTGCACACGCACTCCACGGCCAGCGACGGCACGCTCGCTCCCGCCGAGCTGGTCCGGGCCGCTGCCGAGGCCGGGCTGGACGTGGTGGCGATCACCGACCACGACACCACCGCCGGCTGGGCGCCGGCCCTGCGGGCGCTGCCGCCCGGACTGCGCCTGATCCGCGGTGCGGAGCTGTCCTGCCGGTGGTACGGCGAGCAGCCACCGATGTCGCTGCATCTGCTGGCGTACCTGTTCGACCCGGACCATCCGGAGCTGGTCGCCGAGCTGACCCGGATGCGGGCCGCCCGGCTGGCCCGTGGCGAACGGACCGTGGAACTGCTGCGTGCCGACGGTGTCGACGTGCGATGGCCGGAGATCCTCGCCACGGCGGGCGGTGGGACCGTCGGGCGACCACACATCGCCCAGGCGCTGATTCGGGCCGGGCTGGTCGCCACCACCAGTGCGGCGTTCGGACCGGAGTGGCTGGGCGAGCGGTACCGCCTGCCGAAGGAGGACATCGACGTCTTCCACGCGGTCCGGCTGGTCCGGGCGGCCGGCGGGGTGCCGGTCTTCGCCCACCCCCGCGCCAGTCGACGTGGCCCGGTCGTGCCGGACACGCTGATCGCCGAACTGGCGGCGATCGGCCTGGCCGGTCTGGAGGCCGACCACGAGGACCACTCGCCCGCCGAGCGGGCCCACGTCCGTGGACTCGCTGCCGACCTGGGCCTGCTGGTGACCGGGTCGTCGGACTTCCACGGCACGCACAAGACCGTCCGGCTCGGCGCCTTCACCACCGCGCCCGAGGCGTACGAGCGTCTCGTCGCCGCCGCGTCCGGGGTGACCGAGGTCGCTTCGGGCTGACCTCGCGTTCCGCCCCGCCGACCGCCGCTACGGTGACCGGGTGGATCTCAAGCTCTTCGGCGAGGTCTTCGTGACCCTGCTGGTGATCGTCGACCCGCCCGGCATGATGCCGATCTTCCTGGCGTTGACCGGTCCGCTGTCGGCCCGCGAGCGCAACCGGGCTGCCTGGCAGGCGGTCGCGCTGGCGCTCGGCGTGATCGTGGTCTTCGCGGTCGCCGGCCAGACCCTGCTCGCCTACCTGCACGTCGACCTGCCGGCGTTGCAGGCGGCCGGTGGGCTGCTGCTGATCCTGGTGGCGTTGGAGCTGCTCACCGGCAAGACCGACGACCCGACCAAGCAGGCCACCTCCAACATCGCCCTGGTGCCCCTGGGTACGCCGCTGCTGGCCGGTCCCGGCGCGATCGTGGCGACCATGCTCTTCGTCCAGCGGGCGGACCGGACGGCCGACTACACCGCCATCGCCGCCGCGATCGTCGCGGTGATGCTCGCGGTCTGGGTGGTGCTGCGCTTCTCCGGCGGGATCGTCAAGGTGCTACGCCCGGGCGGCATCGAGGTGCTCACCCGGATCGCCGGCCTGCTGCTGGCCGCGATCGCCGTGCAGCTCATCGCGGACGCGATCGCCGCGTTCGTGGCCCAGTACAGCGGCGCCGGTTGAGATCGGCCGGCCCTGTCGCCGGTCGCGCTGAGCGCCGCCGCTGCGACTGTCGGAGGTGGATGGCAGGATCGGGAACGTGCGACGAGCCTCCCCCGCAGGACGACCCGCCGCCGGTGGCCGTGCCCCCCGGCCCCGCGACGCGCAGCCCGAGCAGCTCGGATTCGAGGGCATGCCGGAGCGGCTGTTCGTCTGCACCCCGAGCAAACTCGGTGCGTACGCGGACTGTCCCCGGCGCTACCGCTACTCCTACGTCGACCGTCCCGCCCCGCCCAAGGGGCCGCCGTGGGCGCACAACTCCCTCGGCGCCAGCGTGCACACCGCCCTGAAGAACTGGTATGCGCTGCCCGTCGACCGGCGCCGCCCGGAGGTGCTGCCCACCCTGCTCAAGGGCACCTGGGTGCGGGACGGCTACCGCGACGACGCGCAGGAACGGGACGTCTACCGGCGGGCACTGGGTTGGCTGGAGACGTACGTCGGCGGGCTCGACCCGGCTGACGAGCCGCTCGGCGTGGAGCGGGTGGTGGCCACCAAGACCGGGGTGCTGGCGTTCAACGGGCGCACCGACCGGATCGACTCCCGACCCGGCCCGGACGGCCCCGAGCTGGTCATCGTCGACTACAAGACCGGCCGCACCGGGCTGGACGCCGACGACGCCCGGGGCTCGCAGGCGTTGGCGCTCTACGCGTACGCGGCCGAGCGGGTGTTCCGTCGCCCGTGCCGTCGGGTCGAACTGCACCACCTGCCCAGTGGCACGGTCGCCGCGCACGAGCACACCGTCGACTCGCTGGCCCGGCAGGTGACCCGGGCCGAGCAGACCGCCCAGGACATCATGGCCGCCGAGCGGTCGGTCACCGACGGCGGCGACCCGGACACCGCCTTCCCGACCACGCCCGGCCCGCGCTGCTCCTGGTGCGACTTCCGGCGTACCTGCCCGGCCGGTGCCGAGCAGCCGGGCAAGGAGCCCTGGGCGGCCGTCGACCGTCCCACCGCGCCGCCGGCCGAGCCGGGCTGAGCCCGCGCTGAGCCTGACTGAGCCGGAGCCGCGCCGAGCCGTCCCGCCAGGATCTCGCCGAGCGAGCCAGGGGAGCAGCCGTCCGGTCAGCCGGACAGGGCTGCCACCCGGGCCGCCCGTTCCTCGGCGGCGCGCCGCATCGGTCCTTCCCGCCAGTCGCGTGGCAGGGCGGTGAGGGCGAGCCGGAGCGCGCGTACCGTCACGTCCGCCGACAGGGCGGTGGTCGGCAGGCCCAGCCCGCCGTACAGTCGCCGGGCCCAGCCGGGCAGCAGCGCCAGCGCGGTGCCGGCCACGCCGAAGTACGCCCACCTCAGCGGCCCGAGGTTGAGCCCGAACCGGGCGGGCAGGCTGAGTTTCCACGGCAGCGGCGGCGCGGTCAGGAACAGGGCCGTCTCGGCGGCCTCCTTGGTCATGCGCAACTCCGGGCGAACCCGGCGGTAGTACTCGGCCACCTCGGCGGCGGTGCCCGGCACCGTCTCCGGATCCAGCCCGACCAGTGCGGCGGACCGGCGCTGCTCGGTGTAGTAGCCGTCCACCTCGGCGTCGTCCAGTGGTACGCCGGCCCGGCGCGCGGTGTCGAGGAACGACTCCACCTCGGTGACGTGCACCCAGCGCAGCAGGTCCGGCTCGTCGACCCGGAACCGCTCCCCGGTGGCCGGGTCGACGGCCGTCATCCGGGCGTGCAGCCGACGCAGCCGTAGCCCGGCCTCCTCCGCCTCGGCCGTGGTGCCGTAGACGGTGGTGCCGACGTAGTTGGCGGTGCGGATCAGCCGGCCCCAGGCGTCCCGGCGGTAGTTGCTGTTCTGGGCGACCCCGGCCATCGCCCGGGGGTGCAGTGCCTGGAGGTAGAGCGAGCGCAGCCCGGCGAGGAGCAGGATCGGCTCCGCGTGCAGTTTCCAGGTGACCGAGTCGGGACCGAACAGGCCGGTGTCAGTGGAATCCACCCACCAAGGGTGCCACGGCCTGCCGAAACGTTCAGGAGTCGGCGGAGCGGCGGGCCTGGCAACCGGGACAGAGCCCCCAGAAGGTGACTTCCGCCTCGTCGACGTGGAAGCCGACCGCGACCCGCGGATCCAGGCAGGGGGCCTCGCCGACGGCGCAGTCCACGTCGGCGATCTCGCCGCAGCCACGGCACACCATGTGGTGGTGGTTGTCACCGACCCGGGCCTCGTAACGGGCGGGACCGCCGGCCGGTGCGATCCGGCGGGACAGCCCGGCGCGGGAGAGCGCCCCCAGCACGTCGTAGACCGCCTGCGTGGAGACCGAGTCGATCCGCTCGCGTACCCGTCGGGTGATCTCGTCGACGTCCAGGTGACCGCCGTCCGCCAACACGTCGAGTACGGCGAGGCGTGGCCGGGTGACCCGCAGGCCGTGCGACCGCAGCAGATCCTCACCCCTGGACATGTGTCAATGACAGCACGCTCGCACCGACCGGACAACAGACCGGCGGGTTCGGTGGCTCGGGCCACAACCAGCCCCTTCCGGGTGACGTGTCGGTGAACCCTGGGCGCCGATGGGCCGTGTCAAGCAGAAGCGCACTGGGCGGGGCCCACCCCGGCCCGTACGCTGACAGGTCACGATCACCTACCGCCGGAGGTGCGGATGTTCGAGAAGGCGCTGGGCCTGCCCATGCACGTGCTCGTCGTGCATGCGGTCGTGGTCTTCGTACCACTGCTGGTGTTGCTCGCCGCCGCGTACATCGCGCTGCCGAGATTCCGTTCCCGCCTGGACTGGGCGGTGGCGGTCCTCGCGATCGCCGCGCCGATCACGGCGTTCGTCGGCAAGCAGTCCGGCGAGGCCCTGCAGGAACGGCAGATCGCCAGAGGCTTCTCCGGCGAGATCATCGACCAGATGAACGCGCACGCCGCCTACGGTGACGTGCTGTTCCTGATCACGCTGGGTCTCGCCGTGGTGACGATCCTGCTGCTGGTCGCGACCAGCAGCCACCCCCGGGCGCCGAAGCTGCCGACCTGGTCGACGCCGGTGCTGTCGGTGCTGGTGATCGGGGCGGGTGTGGCCGCGCTCGTCTACGTCTGGCTCACCGGTCACTCGGGTTCCGAGATGGTCTGGGGCAACACCTTCGACTGACGGCCCGCCTCGTTCAGAGGAACGCCCGCGAGCAGAGCAGGCAGACCACCACCACGAGGACGGCGCCCGCGATCCCGCCGATCACCCAGGTCACCCGCTGCGCCCGCTGCTCCTGCGTGTCCAGCGCCGTCATGTCCTGTGCCGGTAGCCGCCGTGGCGGTGCCGCCTGGAGATGCACCGGCGGACGCCATCCGGGCGGCGGCGCGGTGGTGGGCGGTGGCCCGCCGTACCCGGCCGGTCGGTGACCACCCGGGGAGCCGGCGCCCGGACCGGTCGCGACGTCGTCGGCGGGGGCCGTCGGCGGACGCCAGGGATCGTCGGACGCGGGTCGGCGTGGCACGGGGGCGCCCGGTGCGGGCAACCCGCCGGCACCGGGTGGGGACTCCGGCCGGGGGTCGGGCGGGGACTCCGGCCGGGCACGGGTGGCGGACTCCGCACCGGTGTCGGGCGTGGGCCCGTCCCCGGTGACGGGCCGGCGCCAGGGATCGTCGGAGGCCGGGCCGGGGTGGGGCGTCGTCACGCCGTCCGACGCTACCAACGACCGGTGTGCCACGCCGTCGGCCGCGCCGTGACCCCGTACGCCGTGCTCGTTCAGCCCGCACAGTCCGTGGTCGGCGGTTCGGGAGCGGTCCGGTGGTTGCGTTAGCCTTGGCGCTCGTGACGAGTGGGAATCCCGGTGGGCGGCGCGACGACGATCGCGCGGTCGACCTGAGCGACGACGACTTCGTGGTGCTGCCGGAACAGAGCGCCGACGACACCGATCGCGGGTGGGGCGAGCGGACCGGCGGCAACGACGACCGGCTGCTCGCCGAACGCCCGCCGCACTGGGACTGAAACGCCCTGCCGAGCCGGGACCGCGCCGGGCCGTCGCCCGGCGACCGTCGCGATCGACGAGGCGGGCGACGCGTACCCGGTCGGGGCCCGGTCAGGGGGTGCTGGCCGCCGCCGGAGCCTTGCTCGTGCCGCCGCCGGAGGAGTTGCCCGACGAGCCGGTGCTGCCACCCGACGTGCTGCTCGACGAGGAGGTCGAGCCGGTCGAGGAGGACGACGACTCGGACGTACCCGACTTGCTCGGGCTCGACGTGGTGTCGGTGCTCGCCGAGCCGTTCGAGCGGGAGTCGGTGCGGTAGAAACCGGAGCCCTTGAAGACGATGCCGACGGAGTTGAAGACCTTCCGCAGCCGCCCCTCGCACGCCGGGCAGTCGGTCAGCGGCTCGTCGGAGAAGGACTGCACCGCCTCGAGCTGGTGACCGCACGTGGTGCAGGCGTACTGGTACGTGGGCACGTTCTCCTCCGGGTCTGACACGGCCGGTTGGCACTCGACGTATTCGAGTGCCAATGGTGCGTCATCGGGGGCCGGTTCGTCCAGCGGAAGTGTGTGGCGCGACACCCGAGAGCGGGAGCAGGCCGCCGCTCGGGGTGAGCGCCGCGCGTACCGGACGGTCGTGGGGCTCGGCCGGGACCTCGTCGAGCAGCTCGCCGTCGTACAGCGGCGTCACCGTGAGGGCGGTCGCCGGCACCCGGGCCAGCGCCCGGTCGTACGAGCCGCCACCCCGACCCAGGCGTACGCCCCGGCGGTCGACGGCCAGGGCGGGCACCACGACCACTTCGGCCGTGGCGATCGCGTCGAGACCCAGCCGAGGGGTGTCCGGCTCGCGGATGCCCCGACCGGCGGCGACCATCGCGTCGGCTCCCGCCCAGCGGGCCCAGTCCAGGTCCAGGTCGTCGCGGAGCACCGGCAGCAGCAGCTCGGCGCCGGGCGGCAACGCGTCGGCGAGCACCGCCGGCAGGTCCGGGCCGCCCGGCTCACCGCCCGCCGGCGCGTACGCGGCCACCCGGGTCGGCCGTAGTCGGCGTACCAGGTCGACGAGTGCGGCCTGGACGGCTCCGGCGGCGCTCTCCCGCTCGGCGGCGGTGTACGCCCGACGGCGGGCCAGCAGCGTCACCCGTGCCGCCCGCTTCGCGTCATGCGTCACTTCCGCTCCTTCCGCAAATTCAGGCACGCAACACCCCTCACGCAACGCCTTTCCCGCCGTTGCTCTGTGTCAGCATCGCAGGCGACGGTCGCGCAACTTCCGGGGGGAAGGTGAGGCGTTGACGCTACGGGGGCGGTTGACCGCGTCGTTCCTGGCCGTGGCGTTCGGCCCGGTCCTGCTCGGTGCCGTCTTCGTCGCCTCCACCGTGGCGACCATGGACCGCAGCCGCGCCACCGAGCGGCTCGCGGTGGCCGCCACCGCCGTGCGCACCTCGATCGACGCGCTCTGCCAGCAACTCCGTGCCGCCGCGGACGCGGTCGCCCTCACCGCCGACCGGCCGGGTGCCGCCAGCCAGGTGGTCAGCCGGGGCCTGGCCTCGGCGGTGCTGGTCACCGACGTGACCGGCCGGGTCAGCTTCGCCACCCCGGACGCCCCACCGGCGCCCTGGCGGGACTGCGGCCCAGCGGAGCCGCCCGTGATCGGTCTCGGCGCGGTCTCCGCCGGGCCGGTCGGTGCGCTCGCCGTCCGGGTGGAAATGCGCGACCCGACCGGAACGGCGCTCGGCACCGTCTCCGCCGCCCAGCCGGTCGACCCCCGGTTCGTGGCGCGTCTCGCGGCGGTGACCGGCGTCGCGGTGACCCTGCTCGACGGCGGCGGCGTACCGCACGTCGCGCACACCACGGAGTCGGCGAACGGCCGGGACGAGGTGGTCGCCGCCGCCGCGTCGCTGCGCGGTGAGCGGGTGACCGGCACGCCGGACGGCCGGTACCTGCGCCGGGCCGGCCCGACCACCGGCCAGCCGCTGCACCTGGTGCTCTCGGTGCCCAGCGACCAGCCACCCGGGCTGCACGCCGTGCTGGTCGGCGTGGTGCTGCTCGCCGCCCTGCTGGGGGTGGCCGCCGCCTGGCGACTGGCGCGGGTGACCACCCGCCCGCTGGTGGAACTGGCCGGTGCGGTGGACCGGGTGGCAGCCGGTGACCTGACCGCCCGGGTGCCGGTACGCAGTGACGACGAGGTCGGCCGCCTCGCCGCCGCGTTCAACCGGATGGCCCAGGAGACCGGTGGCTATCTGGCGGCGTTGGCCAGCAGCCGCGACCAGCTACGCGGGCACCTCGCGGTGCTGGGCGACACCCTGGCCAGTACGCACGACCTGCAACGGATCCTGCGGGTGATCCTGCGCAGCGCGCTCGCCGCGACCGGCGCCCGGGCCGGTGCGGTGCTGCTCACCGAGCCCGGCGGCGTGCTGGTCGCCCAGTGCTCCGAGGGGCTCGACGGGTACTGGCCCGGCACCGGGTCGGTGCCGGTGGGCAGCGGTCTGCTGGGCGAGGTCGCGGCGACCGGCCGACCCTGCCGGGGACGGGTGGACCCGGCCGACACCGACGGCGAACCGCCCTGCCGGACGTACGTCGCGGTGCCGTTCACCACGCCCGAGGCGACCGTGCGCGCCGAACCCGGCCCGGGGTGCGACGCCGCGACCGCCGGAACCCGGCCGGACGCGCCGGAGACAGTGCTCGGCGTGCTCGCCCTCTACGACCGACCGGGCGGAGCCGAGTTCGACGACGACGACCTGGCGACGCTGCGCACCTTCGCCGGGCACGCGGCGGTGGCGGTGGAGAACGTCCGCGTCCACGAGGAGGCGCAGCGGCTCTCGCTCACCGACCCGCTGACCGGGCTGTGGAACTACCGCTACCTGCGCGAGTCGGTGCGTCGCGAGGTGGAACGGGCCAGCCGGTTCGGTCGGACGGTCAGCGTCCTCGTGCTGGACCTGGACCGGTTCAAGCGGATCAACGACACGTACGGGCACCCGGCCGGGGACACCGTGCTGGCCGAGTTCGCCCGACGCGTACGGGGCGAGATCCGCGAGGTGGACCTCGCCTTCCGGCAGGGCGGGGAGGAGTTCGTGGTGCTGCTGCCGGAGACCGACGCCCGGGGCGCGACCATCGTCGCCGAGCGGCTCGCCACGGCCGTCCGGGACAGCCCGGTCTCCGTGGCGGGGCACGCCGGGGTGCCGGACCACGTCCCGGTGACGGTATCGATCGGGATCGCCGTCTTTCCGGACCACGCCGACACCGGACCGCAGGTGCTCCAGGCGGCCGACGAGGCGCTGTACGCCGCCAAGTCGGGTGGCCGGGACACCTGGCGGCTGGCTCCCGCCCGCGAGGCGTCCGCCACCCGGGAGCTACCGGTGCTGGTGGCGACCCGTAGCCCGCGGGACGGTCTGCCCCGGGCCGGACCCGAGGGCGATCCGGGCGAACCGACCACCGGCGACGAACCGGCCGGGGCCGGTTCCGCCGGGACCGGCAGAACTGCCCCGGCGGGCGGCGCGTCTTCCGGTCCTCACCCGCCGCGTCACGGCCCCGGCCGATAGTCTCGCGACATGTCGGAGCACTCAGCGAACCCCTCAGCGACCGCCGCCACCGGTCGTCCCCGTGCCGTCAAGGCCGTCATCCCGGCCGCCGGCCTGGCCACCCGGTTCCTGCCGGCGACCAAGGCGGTACCCAAGGAGCTGCTACCGGTCGTCGACCGCCCCGTGTTGCAGTACATCGTCGAGGAGGCCGCCCAGGCCGGTATCGGCGACGTGCTCCTGATCACCGGGCGCGGCAAGACATCGATGGTCGATCACTTCGATCGCCGCCCCGACCTGGAGGAGCGGCTCGCGGAGAAGCCCGAGCTGCTGGCCGCCGTCAAGCGCACCGAGGAACTGGCCGCCATCTACACCTGCCGGCAGCCCGAGCAGCTCGGCCTCGGCCACGCCGTCGGGTACGCCGAGTCGCACGTCGGCGACGAGCCCTTCGCGGTGATGCTCGGCGACGAGTTCGTCAACCTCTCCGAGCCGCTGCTGCCGGCCATGTTGGAGCTGCAGTCCCGTACCGGTGGCGTGGTGCTCGCCTTCTTCGAGGTCGACCCGGCGGAGACCACGCGCTACGGCATCGCCTCGGTCGAGCCCGCCGAGTCCGAGCTGACCGACATCGGCGAGGTCGTCCGGGTCACCGGCATGGTGGAGAAGCCCAAGCCGGAGGACGCCCCGAGCAACCTGGCCGTGCTCGGCAGGTACGTCCTGCCGGGCAGGATCTTCGACGCGATCCGGCGTACCGAGCCCGGCAGCGGCGGCGAGATCCAACTCACCGACGCCATGGAGCTGCTGCGGACCGAGGGCACTCCGGTGCACGCGATCGTCTACCGCGGCACCCGCTACGACACCGGTATGCCGCTGGGCTACCTGCAGACCGTCGTCCAGATCGCCGCCGAACGCGAGGACCTGGGCAGCGAGTTCCGCAAGTGGCTGACCGAGTTCGTCAACTCCGACGCGTCGGGCGGTCCGAATACATGACCGCGACGGCCGACGCCGAGGCGGCCGAAAACGGGTTGACGCCGCTCGCCGACTACCTGGGCAGTGTGCTGCGCAGGTTACGTGCGCTGCCTCCGCTCGACCTCGACCTCACCCAGGCGCACGGCAACGTCCTCGCCGAGGACGTCGTCGCTCCGCACTCGTTCCCGGCCTTCGACCAGGCGGCCGTGGACGGGTACGCCGCGCGCTGGGAGGACATCGCCGGCGGGACCCGGGGCGTGGGATACGTCCCGGCCCAGTCCGGCCGTCCGGGTGGTCGCACGATACGCCTCAACGTGGTCGGTGACCTCGGCGCGGCCAGTTGGCGGCCGGTCCGCCTCACCCCCGGCTCGTGCTTCTCGGTGGCCGCCGGAGCGCCACTCCCGGTCGCCGCCGACGTGGTCGTCCCGGTCGAGTGGACCGACCAGGGCATGGCCGCGGTGGAGATCTTCCGCGCCCCGAAGCGGGGCTACGGCGTACGCCGGGCCGGTGAGGAGGTGGCCGCCGGCACGATGCTCGCCCGCGCCGGCACGTACGTCTCACCGGCGCTGGTCGCGGTCCTCGCCGCCACCGGCATCGGGCACGTGGTGGTCCGCCCCAGCCCCCGGGTGGTGATCGTGGCCACCGGCGACGAACTGGTGGACGTCGGCCGGGGCAGCCAGCCCGGCCAGGTGGTGGACGCCAACTCGCACGCGTTGACCGCGGCGGCGGCGGAGGCGGGTGCCCTGGCGTACCGGGTGGGCATCTGCGACGACGACCCGGAGGGGCTGCGCGGCCTGCTGGAGGACCAGACCCTGCGGGCCGACCTGATCATCACCACCGGCGGCACCGGCACCGGCCCCGGCGACATGGTCCGCCGCATCCTGTCCCGGCGGGAGGGCAGCCGCGCCGGACCGGTCACCTTCACCGACGTGGCGCTCTATCCGGGCACCGCGCTCGGCTTCGGCACCGTCGGCGCCGAGGAGGTGCCGGTGGTGTGTCTGCCCGGCGACCCGGGTGCCGCGATGATCGGTTTCGAGGTGCTGGCCCGTCCCGCGATCAACCTGCTGGCCGGCGCCGAACCGGTGTTCCGCCCCAGCGTGCGGGCGCACCTGCTGGAGACGGTCTCCTCGCCGGTGGGTCTGCGCGAGTTCCGGCCCGCGCACGTCGCCGAGCGACGGGGTGGGGGTTACACTGTCCAACCGCTCAACGGCGGTCCGTTCACCCTCTCCGGTCTGGCGGAGGCGAACGGACTTCTCGTTCTCGGTGAGCGGGTCACCGCCGCCGCTGCCGGCTCCACCGTGGACGTGCTGCTGCTCGACCGTCGACGGTGAATCCGGGTGACGCTCGGGAGTGGAGGAGTGGTGCGGTTCCGACGGGCGCCCGGCTGGCCGGTGGTGCTCTCCGACGGTCCGGTGCTGCTGCGACCGTACCGACGCTCCGACGCGGCGGCGTGGTCCGAGGTGCGCTGCGCCAACCGGGAGTGGCTGGCCCCGTGGGAGTCCACGCCGGCCGGTGGCTGGACCGAACTGAACTCGCCGGCCACCTTCCGCTGGGTGTACCGCGACCAGCGGCGGTCGGCGCGTACCGGTGAGGGTATGCCGTTCGCGGTCTGCCTCTATGCCGACGGCCTGGAACGTCTGGTCGGGCACATCAACATCGGCAGCATCGTGCGTCGGGCGTTCTGCTCCGGCTACGTCGGGTACTGGGTGGACCGTCGGGTCGCCGGTCAGGGCGTGATCCCGACCGCGATGGCGCTCGCCGTCGACCACGCCTTCGGCCCGGGTGGACTGCACCGGGTCGAGGTCAACATCCGGCCGGAGAACGGGCCGTCGCGTCGCGTGGTGGAGAAGCTGGGCTTCCGCGAGGAGGCGTACCACGCGCGCTACATGCACATCGACGGTGCGTGGCGGGACCACATCGGGTACGCGATGACGAGCGAGGAGATCGCCGCCGAGGGCGGGCTGCTGGCCCGTTGGCACCGGCTGCGCGCCCGTACGCCGTGAGCCGTCCCACGTGCGGAATCGGCGCGGCGCGGTGGTTCCGGCCAGCCTGACCCGTAACCTCAGGTAACTGCAAGCTGCGGCAGGCGCTGCCCGCTCCGCATGATTCACGTCGCCGACGCCGATCGGTGAAAGATCCTGCGGCCGGTCGGCGGTTGCTCCGAATCTTGGTGACGGGAGGGGTGAGGGTGCCGACCTCGGTGCTCCTCGCCGTCCTCGCCGCCGCCGGTCTGCTCGCTCTCGCTCCGGCGCTGGTTCGCCGGTACGACGCCGCCGAGCGGTTGGTGGCGGAGCGGGCGCAGTCGACGGCGCGGGTGCTCCAGCGC
>NZ_SISL01000650.1:0-2530 GCF_004307965.1 Verrucosispora sp. SN26_14.1
GGTCAGCGCCTCGGCCGGGCGGCCTGCGGCCAGGTGCACCCGGGCCAGCATCGTCGACACCTCGACGGCGGCCGGGTCGAGGGCGAGGGCGAAACCCAGCTCGGCGGCGGCCTCGTCGTAACGGCCCAATTCGCCGAGGAGGGTGGCGCGCTCCAGGTAGCCGTCGGCGGCGGGCGGATCGGTGGGGACGTCGGCGGACATCGCGCGAGCCTAGCTCGCCTGCTCGTGGACCAGGGCCACCGCGATGCCGGCGAGCCCCTCACCGCGCCCGGTGAAGCCCAGGCCGTCGGTGGTGGCGGCGGAGACGGTGACCGGTGCGCCGACCGCCTCGGAGAGCACCCGCTCGGCCTCCGCGCGACGCGGGCCGATCTTCGGGCGTACGCCCACCACCTGCACCGACACGTTGCCGATGGCGAAACCGGCGGCCCGGACCCGACGGGCCGACTCGGTCAGCAGCGCCACCCCGCTGGCACCCGCCCACTCGGGCTGGTCCACTCCGAAGTTGGCGCCCAGATCACCGAGACCGGCGGCGGAGAGCAACGCGTTGCAGGCGGCGTGGGCGGCGACGTCCGCGTCCGAGTGCCCCGCCAGGCCATCCTGGTCGGGCCAGTGCAGACCGGCCACCCAACACGGCCGACCAGCCTCGAAGGCGTGCACGTCGGTGCCGATGGCCACCCGAGGAACGATCATGAAACGAGGGTACGCGCTAGGCGCCGACGGAGAGCAGGTGCTCGGCCAGCGCCAGGTCGAAGGGCCGGGTGATCTTCAGGGCGTGATCCGACCCGGGTACGCAGTACACCGGTGTCCCGCGCTTCTCGACCAGCCCGGCATCGTCGGTGAGCGGGTCACCGGCGGCGGCGTGCGCGTCGGTCAGCACCGCCCGGCGGAAGCCCTGCGGGGTCTGCACGGCCCGCAACGCGGCCCGGTCGACGGTGCCGAGCACCACCTCGCCCGCGTCGACCTCCTTGATCGTGTCGACCACCGGCAGCACGGGGATCACCGCGTCGTGACCGGTCCGGACCGCGGCGGCCACCGACTCCACGAGTGCCGGTGGGGTCAACGCACGGGCCGCGTCGTGCACCAGGACGATCTCGGGGCCGTCCGGCACGGCGGCCAGGGCGGCGGCCACCGACGCCTGCCGTTCCGCCCCGCCCGGCACCACCGTCACCGGCGCGACCGGGGCGAGCAGTTCGCGTACCGCCGCGACGTCGGCGACCGGGGCGGCCACCACGATCGTGTGGACCGACGGGGCGGCGGCGAGCCGGCGGACCGCGTGCACCAGCAGCGGCTCGCCGGCCAACAGCCGGAGTGCCTTCGGACGGCCGGGCCCCAGGCGTACGCCGGCACCGGCCGCAGGCACGAGGACCGCGACGTCACCGCGCGGATTCAGCTGCGCGGTCACGTCGCGGTCCTCGATGGTTTCTTCGCTACGAAGTGGGTACGACGATGCTGTGCGGACTAGGCCTCGGTCAGCACCTTGTCGAGCAGCGTCTCCGCCTCGTCCTTGGTGCTCTTCTCGGCCAGCGCGACCTCGCCGACGAGAATGTCGCGGGCCTTGGCGAGCATCCGCTTCTCACCTGCGGACAGCCCACGCTCCCGCTCCCGGCGCCACAGGTCACGCACGACCTCGGCCACCTTCAGCGGGTTACCGGAGGCCAGCTTCTCCAGATTTGCCTTGTAACGTCGCGACCAGTTGGTCGGCTCCTCGGTGTGCGGAGCCCGGAGAACGTCGAAGACCTTGCCGAGACCCTCTTCGCCGACCACCTCGCGCACACCCACGATCTCGGCGTTCTCGGCGGGCACCCGGACCGTCAGGTCACCCTGCGCGACCCTCAGGACGAGGTACTGCTTCGGCTCGCCCTTGATGACCCGAGTCTCGATTGCCTCGATGAGTGCGGCCCCGTGGTGGGGGTAAACAACGGTCTCGCCGACACTGAAAACCATAGGTTCGAAACCCCTTTCGCTGTGTCTAGGGTAACACGCTCAGGCACCGATGTCTCACCGCTGTCCTGACCGTTGGCGCAGCTCAGGGGCCCTGTGAGAGGTATTTCTTCGGCTTGACAGACCGCCCAAACAATGATTTGACCACTCTGCGTAATCAGAAGATGACCCCCGGACGTCGTCCGGTGAGGAACATCGAAGATCACGACTGGCATCGCACATCAGGGCCTACGCCACCCGCCCTATGATATCCCGCCGTTGCGGAGTGTGGGCAGCGGTAGCGGGACCCGGGCCTGGTACGGGACGCTGGAGGGTGCCCGCGCACGCGCACCCGCGACGGTCGAGAGCGACCGGCGAGAGGGTGGTGGAGGCGGCGCGGGAACCGTCCGAGGGGGTGGTGATGGACAAGGCCGACGCCGACGGTCCCGGGTTGCCCGACCTGCCGCCCGAGTGGGGCCGGGTGGTCGTACCCGACGATGCCGCCGCGCTCGCGGACGAGGCCGAAGAGCTACGCCGGGAGCTGCGCGGCCGAGCCGCCGGGTACGCCCGCCGGTGGCGTCCGTCCGCGTTGCCCGTGCTCGCGCTGCTG
>NZ_SISL01000651.1:0-2529 GCF_004307965.1 Verrucosispora sp. SN26_14.1
GCCGGGTGCGTGGCCGCCCGTGGCGTCGACGGGCGGCCGGCACACGCCGCCGCGCTGCGCTTCTACTGGGGTCCGATGGACTGCGGCAAGTCCACGATGGCGTTGCAGATGAACTACAACCACTCCCGGCAGGGCCGCCGGGGACTGGTCACCACCCGCATCGACCGTTCCCTGGGCCCGCAGGTCACCACCCGCATCGGCCTGGCGCACGAGGCGATCGAGGTCACCGACGCGCTCGACCTGCGCGCCCTGGTCCGCGACGCCTGGGCCGACGGGGTACGGGTGGACTACCTGATCTGCGACGAGGCCAGCTTCTACTCCGTCGAGCACGTCGAGCAGATGGCCGACCTGGTCGACAGCTACGACGTCGACGTGTACGCCTTCGGACTGGCCACCGACTTCCGGTCCTGCCTCTTCCCGGCCGCCCGACGGCTGTTCGAACTGGCCGACTCGGTGGCCCGGATCCAGGTCGAGGTGCTCTGCTGGTGCGGCCGGGAGGGTCTGCTCAACGCCCGGGTCGCGGGCGGGCGGATCGTCCGCGAGGGCGAGCAGGTGGTGATCGGCGACACCGTCGACGACGCCGACGTGCGATACCAGGTGCTGTGCCGCCGCCACCACCGCAACGGCGACCTCGGTCCACGCGCCACCGCCTGCGCCGACTCCTGAACCGCCGCCGCCGAGGCGTCGGATAACGAAACGATCACTGCTGCGAACCTTTTCCGGGGGCCTGCCGCTTCTGGTGCGTGACGAGAAGCGCACACGGGCCGCACCGGCCCGCGTACCGGCGGGGGTGCAGGACGGATGAGGTTCGCGTGGCGGCGTGCCCGGGGCACGAGGGGCCTGCTGCTCGCCGCGGCCGGAGCGGCACTGGTGGCGACCCTCGCCCTGACCGGCCTGGCCGCCTACAACCGGGACGTGGTCGACTCGGGCACCCGCAACGTGCTCGCCGAGGCCACCGCGGCGGAACGGTCGCTGCTGGTCCGGGCCTCCGCCGGCCGCACCGCCGACGCGCTGCGCGACCGCGACGCCGCACTGCGCGCCCAGGTCGACACCGACCTGGGCGGGTTGCCCGCGCAGGTCACCGCCGCCGGGTACGCGGCCGGACGGCAGTTGCGCGGCGACACCGGGAACGCCGTCGCCGACCGCACCGGCACCACGTACGCGTCGGTGATGTTCCTCGACGACCTGCCCGCGCACGCCCGGCTGGCCGCCGGCACCTGGCCGCAGGCCGGAGCGGACCCGGTGCAGACCGTCCTCGCCGAGGCGGCGGCCCGCACCCTCCAGGTCGACGTCGGTGACCGCGTCCCGATCACCGACGGGCTCACCGGACAGATCACCGAGGTGACCGTCACCGGGCTGTTCACGCCGCTGGACCCGGACGCCGCGTACTGGCGGCTGGCACCCGAGACGGCCACTGGCGCGTTGCCGCAGTCGGCCACGTACGGGCCGATGACGGTGGCCCGCGACGACTTCGTCACCCACTTCCTGCCCAACGCCTCCGCCGGCTGGCTGGTCGAACCCGACCTGACCGCGGTCGGCCCCGCCGCCCTGGACCAGGTGGCCGAGGCCGCCGGCCGGATCACCACCAGCACTCCGGCCGAGGCCGGACTGGGCGAGTCGGCGATGGCCACCAGCGACCTCGCCACCCTGGTACGCCGGCTGCAACAGGCCACCCTCGTCGGCCGGTCGGCGTTGGTCACCCCGATGCTGCTGGTGGTGGTACTCGGCGGGTACGCGTTGCTGCTCGTCGCCGTGCTGCTCACCGAACACCGCCGGGGCGAGACCGCGCTGCTGCGGGCCCGGGGTGCCGCCCGGCGGCAACTGGCCGGGCTGACCGCCCGGGAGGCCACCCTGGTCGTGCTGCCGGCTGCGGTGCTCGCGCCGCTGCTCGCCGGGCAGGTTCTCGGGCTCGCCGGCCGCCTGCCGTGGCTCAGCGCGGTGTCGCTGCGGCCGGACGTCGTGCCCGGCGCGACGGTGTGGCTGGTCGCCGGGGCGGCGGCGGCCGGCTGTGCGCTGGCGATGATCGGGCCGAGCCTGCGCCGGGGCGACAGCTACGTCGCCGACCTGGCCAGCCGGTCCCGGCCCCGCCGTCGCGGCATGGTGCAGCGCGCCGGCCTGGACGTGCTGCTGGTCGGGCTGGCCCTGCTCGCCTGGTATCAGCTCAGCCGCTACTCCTCCCCGTTGTCCCGGTCCCGGGGCGGTGACCTGGGGGTGGATCCGCTGCTGGCCGCCGCACCCACGCTCGGGGTCCTGGCCGGCGCGGTGCTGGCGCTGCGTCTGCTGCCGCCGCTGGTCCGGCTCGCCGAACGGTGGGTGGACCGCAAACCGTGGACCGCCGTCATGCTCGGCACCTGGCAGGCCGGGCGACGGCCGCACGCCGGCCCGGTGCTGCTGCTGGCCCTCGCCGTCGCGGTCGGCACCCTCGCCTGGTCCCTGGCCGGCACCTCCCGCCGGTCGCTGGACGACCAGGCCGCGCACCTGGTCGGCGCCGACCTGCGCCTCACCGAGGTCAACGGCGCAGCCGCCGCC
>NZ_SISL01000652.1:0-2523 GCF_004307965.1 Verrucosispora sp. SN26_14.1
CAGCACCACCGCGGCGGCCACGGCGGCCACCACCGCCACGACCGCGCCGGTACGCGCGGAGAACGCGTCGCCCAGCCAGCCGTGCAGGATCGCCGCCGCCGGACGGATGCCCAGGAAACACATCGACCACAGCGCCATCACCCGGCCCCGCACCTCGTCGGCCAGGCCGTGCTGCATGGTGGCGTTGACGTCGCTGACCGCCAGCAGGTAACCGGCGCCGCCCACGGCGATGCCCACCGTGGCCATCACCGGCCCCGGACTGACCGCCAGCACCGCCATCCCGACGCCCAGGGCGGCCACCCCGACCGCACCGGTACGGCCACTGCCCATCACCCGCCGCAACCGGCCCACCCAGCCGGCGATCAACGCCGAACCGAGCCCGAAACAGGTGATGAAGATGCCCACCATCAGCTCACCGCCGCCGAAGCCCTCGGCGAACAGCGGTGACAGCGTGTTGATCGGCTCCATCGCCAACCCGATCAGGGCCACCGCCACCAGGCAGCGCACCAGTTCCGGCCGGGAACGGACGTAGGCCACCCCGTCGAACACGCCCAGCCGGCGCTTGCCGGTCCCGGGCTGCGCCCGGGGCAGCCGTACGCCGGCCAGCGCCAGCGCGAACACCAGGAAACTGGCGGCGTTGACGGCGAACGCGGCACCGGCACCGGCCAGCGCGTACGTGGCCGCCCCGGCCACCGGGCCGATCGCCCGGGACAGGTTGAAGGTGAGCGAGTGCAACGCGATGGCCTGCGGGACGTCGGCACGTCCGACGATGTTGGGCACCAGCGCCTGGGCCGCCGGCCCGGTGATCGCCTGCCCCACCCCGGACAGCGCCACGAACGTCAACAGCAGCGGGGCGTTGAGGAGGTCCAGGAACGCCAGCACCGCGAGCACCCCGGCGGCGGTCCCGCCCAGCGTCTGCCCGACGATGATCAGCAGCCGCCGGTCGACCCGGTCGGCCACCGCCCCGATCACCGGCGCCAGGACCAACTGCATCGCGAACTGCAACGCGGTGACCAGCCCCACCATGAAGGCGGAGCGGGTCAACGCGAAGATGGTCAGGATCGCCGCGACGTTCTGGAACCAGGTGCCGGTGTTGGACGCCAGCGACCCGAAGAAGTACGGGCCGAAGCGGCGGTCCCGCAGCAACGCGAGCCCGCCGCGACCCACCTCCTCGGTCGCCGCGTCGGGCGGGCGGTCAGCCTGCGGCACCCGCGCCACCCAGGCCGTACCCCTGCGGTGTGCCGGCCGTCAGCGAGGTCCACACCGACTTCGGCCGCAGGTACAGCCGGGCCGCCTCGGTGCCGTTCTCCCGCCCGTACCCGGACAGGCCCACCCCGCCGAAGGGCACCAGGTCCGACAGCACCCGGTACGTGTTGATCCAGACCGTGCCGGCGCGGACCTGCCCGGCGAACCGGTGCGCCCGGGCGATGTCGGCGGTCCACACCCCGGCGGCCAGACCGAAGTCGGTGTCGTCGGCCAACCGCAGCGCCTCGGCGTCGTCACGGAACGACGACACCGCCAGGACCGGGCCGAAGACCTCCTCGCGCAGCAGCCGCGCCTGCGCGTCCAACCGGTCGAACACCGTCGGCGGCACGTAGAAGCCGTCGCGTAGCCGCTCGTCGTCGGGCAGGGCGGCCTGCGCCACCAGCCGTCCGGCGGCACGGGTCTCGGCGATGAACTGCACCGTCTTGTCCCGCTGCGCCGAGGTGATCTGCGGACCCAGGTCGGTGTCGCCGTCGAACGGGTCACCGACGCGCAGTCCGCGTACCCGCTCCGCGATCCGGTCGAGGACCTCGTCGTAGACCGACTCGTGCACCACCAGCCGGGAACCGGCGATGCACATCTGGCCGCAGGAGGCGAAGACGCCCAGCACCACCGCGTCGACCGCCCGGTCCAGGTCGGCGTCGCCGAAGACCACCTGCGGCGACTTGCCGCCCAGCTCCAGGGCGACCGGGGTCAGGTGCTCCGCCGCCGCGCGGGCGATCGCCTTACCGGTGTCGTGGTGCCCGGTGAACACGATCAGGTCCACGTCCGGATGCGACACTAGCGCCGCGCCGGTCTCCCGGCCGCCCGGCAACACCGACACCAGATCCTCGGGTACGCCGGCCTCGGTCAGCAGCCCGGCCAGCCGCAGGGCGGTCAGCGGGGTCTCCTCGGCCGGCTTGAGCAGGCAGGCGTTGCCGAACGCCAGCGCCGGGGCGATCTTCTTGGCGGCGAAGAAGAACGGCACGTTCCACGGGATGACCCCGGCGACCACGCCGTGCGGCTCCGGCACCGTGTACGTGTGGTACTCGACGCCGACCGGGATGGTCTCCCCGCGTACCTGCTCGGCCCAGCCGGCGTAGTAGCGGAAGCTGCCGGCCGCCCGGCGTACCTCCCGCCGCGTGTCACTGAGGATCTTGCCGGTGTTGCGGGTCTCGATCTCGGCCAGTTCCTCGACGGCGGCCTCGATGAGGTCGGCGACGGCGTGCAGGATCCGGCCGCGTTCGCTGCCGGTGCGCCGGGCCCAGGCCGGTTGCGCGG
>NZ_SISL01000653.1:0-2508 GCF_004307965.1 Verrucosispora sp. SN26_14.1
TAAGCCTTCGGCGGCAGCGGCAGAGGTGAATAAGCGACAGGGTCACCGTGCCCGACCGGGTAGCGGTACCGGCCGGACCGGCTCGGCCGGAGAGCCGGCTGCGCCGGTGGCTCTTCGTGCACCAGGTGCAGCCGGTCGGCCCGGAGACGGCCGAGGGGCAGACGAAAGCACACGCCTGGTGGCGGGTGATGTGCCTGACCGGTGTCGACTACTTCTCCACCCTGTCGTACCTGCCGGGCATCGCCGCGCTGGCCGCCGGGGCGCTCTCGCCGCTGGCGACTCTGCTGATCGTGGCGCTGACCCTGTTCGGCATGCTGCCGATGTACCGCCGGGTGGCCGGGGAGAGCCCGCACGGCCAGGGGTCGGTGGCGATGCTGGAACGGTTGCTGCCGTTCTGGCGGGGCAAGGTCTTCGTACTGGTGCTGCTCGGATTCGTCGCCACCTCGTGGATCGTGACGATCACGCTCTCCTCCGCCGACGCCACGGTGCACATGTTGCAGAACCCGTACCTGCCGGACGCGTTCGGCGGGACCGCGGTGGCGGTCACGGTCACCGTGGTGCTGCTGCTGATCCTCGGCGGGGTGTTCCTGCTCGGCTTCCGGGAGGCGGTGGCGGTGGCGGTGCCGCTGGTCGCCGTCTTCCTGGTGTTGAACGCGGTGATCGTGGTGGTGTCGCTGACCGACCTGGCCGCGGATCCCGCTCCGCTGGCGGACTGGACTGCGGCACTGACCACGGACGGCGGCGGCCCGGGTGGCGTGGCGCTGACCGCGGCGCTGGCGTTCCCGCTGCTGGTGCTGGGGCTCTCCGGCTTCGAGACCGGGGTGAGCATGATGCCGCTGGTCGCCGGGGAGGGCCGGGACGCCGAGGCCCGGCTCGCCGCGCGCATCCGCAACACCCGGCGACTGCTCACCGCCGCCGCGTTGATCATGTCGGTCTACCTGCTCTCCACCACGTTCGTCACCACGCTGCTCATCCCGCCCGAGCAGTTCGCGCCGGGCGGTGCGGCCAACGGTCGGGCGCTGGCCTACCTCGCGCACGAGCACGTCGGTGAGGCGTTCGGCACCGTCTACGACCTGAGCAGCGTGCTCATCCTCTGGTTCGCCGGTGCCTCGGCGATGGCCGGGTTGATCAACATCGTGCCGCGCTACCTGCCGTCGTACGGCATGGCGCCGGAGTGGGCCCGTGCGGTGCGACCCGTGGTGATCGTCTACACGTTGGTCTGCATCGTGCTGACCGTCGTCTTCCGCGCCGACGTCGACGCGCAGGCCGGCGCGTACGCGACCGGGATCCTGGCGATGATGGTCTCGGCGTCGGTGGCGGTGACCATCGCCGCAATCGCCCGGCGCCAGCGCGCCGCCTCCGTCGGCTTCACCGCGCTCACCCTGGTGCTGGTGTACGCCCTGGTGGAGAACGTGATCGAGAAGCCGGACGGGATCGCCATCTCCGGCCTGTTCATCCTCGGCATCATCGCCGTGTCGCTGGTCTCCCGGGTCAGCCGGACCACCGAGCTGCGGGCGGAGCGGGTCGAGTTCGACGAGGTGGCGCGGCGGTTCGTGGCCGATTCGGTGGCGCACGACGGCCGGTTGCACGTGATCGCCCACAAGCGGCGCAGTGGCGCGGTCAAGGAGTACACCATCAAGGAGCGCGCCCAGCGGGGGCTGAATCCGGTGCCGGGCGCCACCGACGTGCTGTTCCTGGAGATCGACGTGGTGGACCCGTCCGGGTTCCGCCACGTGCTGCGGGTCTGCGGCGTCGAGGTGGGCGGGTACCGGGTGCTGCGGGCCAGCAGCCCGGCCGCGCCCAATGCCATCGCGGCGATCCTGCTGGCGCTGCGCGACGCCACCGGCGTACGCCCGCACGCGCACTTCGAGTGGTCCGAGGGCAACCCGATCGCGCACCTGCTGCGGTACCTGATCCTGGGGCGGGGCGACACACCCCCGGTGGTCCGGGAGATCCTGCGCAAGTCCGAGCCGGACCCGGCCCGGCGGCCGGGCATCCACGTCGGCTGACGAGCCGAGTCCCCTCTGATGCAATATGAACGCGAGTGGCTTACTTATTCACGTATGCCGGATTTGGGTTCTTGATCCTCGTACGGTGACCTCTGGTGGCGGAGGCGACGTCCGCCACCCCGCGCCCGCTTCGGCGCGGCCGTGTCTTCGCATGCACGAGAGGCAGGAACCTTGATGTCCACCTACCGAGGCAGCCCTGGGTCGGGTCGACCCGGACGGCGGTCCCGTTGGCTGTTGGCCGGCGGCCTGATGGCGGGAACTCTGGTGGTCGGGGCGGCGGGCGTGACCGCCGTCGCCTCGGCCACCGAGAGCCGGACACCGGCCCCGAGCCCGGGTCGGGCCGCCGCGATGTACTCCGACGTTCCCGGTGTCCCGGACGCCAGTCCCGGTGCGAACCGGCAGCGGCCGGATCAGCAGGGCCCGGACCGCCAGCGCCCGGAGTGGCGGCACGACGGCGGCGACGCGGACGAACTCCTCGCCACCGGCGGCACCCCGCCAC
>NZ_SISL01000654.1:0-2507 GCF_004307965.1 Verrucosispora sp. SN26_14.1
AGCCGCCGGTGACCAACGCCCGCTGGCGGGCGTCGGCGGCCAGCGCGGCGGACCGGCGGTCGAGGTCGTCGGAGAGTTCGCGGCCCAGCAGGTTGTACCGGCGGATGGTGCCGCTCTGCGCCACGAACCAGGCGTCGCCGTCGGTGCCGAGCGCGGCCGGCTCGCGGTCCGCGTTCAGCGCGCTGTCGCGCATCCGCCGGGCCGTGGAGACGTCACTGCCGGCCAGCAACCGGGTGTACGCGGCCGTGGCGTCCGCCCCGGCGATGCGGGAGAACTCGGCCTGGCGCTGTTCGGCGGCGCCCCGCAGCCGGCCCAGCCGGACCAGTTCACCCTCGGCCAGCTCGCCCCGGACGAAGACGGTCCGCAGCAGGTCACGTTCCAGCGACGCCAGGTGCTCCTGGGCGGCGACGGCGGCCACCTCCCGGGCCCGGTTGGCCAGCTCCGGGTCGCGTACCTGGGCGGGCAGCGCGTCGGCCACCGTGAGCAGCGACTCCACCAGCGCCACGTAGGTCGGGTCGGCGGTCGCGGAGCCCAGTGCGGCCACCCGTGCCTCGTCGAGCTGGACGAGGTGTTCGTCCACGCCGTCCAGGGAGCGGCCCAGGTCGGGAGCGGCCCGCCGGGCGTCGCCGCTGGCCGACCGGTACCGCGCCACGGCCTCGTCGACCCGCTGCCGCTGGGCGTCGACCAGTTGCCGGCCGGAGGTCCCGCCGCGCTGGCGCAGGGCGGCCGTCTCGCCGAGTTCCCGTTCCACCTCGTGCACCAGCGACACGGTGGCGGTGGCGGTGCCGGCCAGTACCCGGGCGCGTTCGGCGTCGGTGGTGGCGGAGAGGGCGTTGCCGGTCTGGATCGCGCCGAGGGCGAGTAGTCCGGCGGTGGCGACGAGGATCGGCGCGAGGAGCTGCGTCCGCACCGACCACAGTCGACCGGTGTGATCGGACGGACGGTTGTGCCGGCGTACGCGCGCCAGTGAGGGCAGCGGCACGGGGGTCTCCCGAGGTAGTGGTGGCCGGGCCGGGCCCCCACGGGAGGCACCGGCCCGGCCGGGTCGGTCAGCTCGCGCCGAGGTCCTGCAACGCCTTGTCCGCACCCCGGTGCAGACCGACCGGGTCGGTCTTGCGGGCGGTGTCCAGAGCGATGCCCTTGGCGGCGGGGTTGGCCTGGGCCAGCGCGTCCTTCTTCTCGAACACCGTCCGGGTGATCGCACAGGCCACGTTGGCGTCCAGGTCCTTGCGGACGAGCAGCACGTTGGGAACCACGATGGTCGGGGTGTCCGCCACAGTGGAGTACACGTCCTTGCCGATCGTGCCGGCCTGGTACGCGGGGTTCAGCTCGCTCATCTTAGGCAACAACGGCGTGATGTCGATGAACTTGACCTTGTCCCCGGCAGTGGTGAAGAGATCCGTCACACCGCCGGTGGGTACGCCGCCGGACCAGAAGAAGCCGTCGAGGCTGCCGTCCTTGACGCCCTCGACCGTCTTGGTCAGGTCCAGACGCTGGGCCTGGATGTCGGCGGCCGGATCGAGTCCGGCGGCCTCCAGCAGGCGGTTCGCGATGACCTCGGTGCCGGACTTGGGGGAGCCGGTGGAGATCTTCTTGCCCTTCATGTCGGCCACGGAGTTGATTCCCGCGTCGGCCCGGACGACCACCTGGGTGTAGTTGTCGTAGATCCGGGCCAGCGCCTCGACCGGCTGCGGAGTGGTGAAGGTGCCCTTGCCCTGCACCGCGTTGACGGCGGTGTCGAAGAGCGAGAACGCCACGTCGTACTGGCCGCCGACGAGCTGTTCGATGTTCTGCACCGACGCGCCGGTCTCGGCCGCCGTGCCGGTGAGCCGGCCGGCGGTGCTGTTCGAGAGCTGCCCGGCCAGGGCGTTGCCGACCACGTAGTAGACGCCGGTGGCGTTGCCGGTGGCGATGCCCACCCGGGTGTTCTCGGCCACCTCGCAGGTGACGGCGTTCGCGGTGTCGTCCGTGGCGGCGGCGCCCTGACGGCCGCCGCAACCTGCGGTGCCGGCCGCGACGAGGGCGAGTGCTCCCACTCCCGCCACGAGCCGCACGTTGATCCGTCCCACTCTTGCTCCTTCCGCGTTCATGCCGGTGATCCGGCTCGCGTCCCGCCGGAGGAGCCGGCGGATCCGCGTCGTACGAAAACGCCCACCGCCATGGCGCCGGCCAGTACGGCACCGATCGCGACGGGTACGGGTTCCAGCCAGAGCAGCGTGAGCCCGGCGATCGCGCCGAGCATCCGCTCCGGTACGCCCGCCGGGCCGACCCCGGGCAGCCAGCCGCCCGCCGCCACGGCCAGCACCGCCACGCTGAGCGCGGTGACCGTGCCGGCGACCAGGATCCGTTGTGGACCGCCCATGCCGAGCAGGCCGAGCCCGGTCGGGGTGGCCACGAAGGCGAGCGGGATGAGGTAGGCCGGCAGCGCGTACCGCAGGGTGTGCCACATGGTCGGTACGACGCGGCCGCCGGTGACCGCGGCGGCGGCGACCGCGGCGAGCGCGGTC
>NZ_SISL01000655.1:0-2501 GCF_004307965.1 Verrucosispora sp. SN26_14.1
CCGCCGCCGCGCCCTCGGCCCGGTCACGGGCCGCCTGGAACCCCGGCTCGCCGGTGATGTGGGCGATGTTGCGCCGGCCGCAGGCCAGCAGGTGCTCGATGGCGAGGCGGCCACCACCGACGTTGTCGACGGTGATGGAGATGTCGGCCGGGTCCGAGGAGGGGGCGTACACGTAGACCACCGGCACCGGGATGTTGCCGGCCAGCGGCGGCCGGGGATCGGTCCGCGAGCCGACCACGATCAGCCCGTCCACCCGGCGCGACAGCAGCGCGCGGACGTGGTGCTTCTCCCGGATCGCGTCACCCCGGGCGTCGCACAGGAAGACCGACACCTGCCCCGCCCCGAAGGCGTCCTCGGCCCCCATCAGGATGGGGATCGAGAACCGTCCCTCCAGATCGCTGGTGAGCAGGCCGACCGTCCCGGTCCGGCCGCTGAGCAGCCCTCGGGCCAGGGCGTTCGGCGCGAAGGAGAGCAGCTCGGCGGCCTCCAGCACGCGTACCCGGGTGGTCGCCCGCACCTCGCCACGTCCGTTGATGGCCTTGGAGGCAGTGGCGACCGAGACGCCGGCCAGCTTGGCGACGTCGGTGAGGGTGGGTGTGCGGTTGGCGGGGACCTCGGGCTCGGACGTCATGCGGTGCTCCCTCCCAACGACCGGCACGGATGCGACGCAGCGGCGACAGGCTGCCCCGGAAGCCCGTACAGGCACTCCCGGTGGACGTGATCTTGTAAACGTTTTCGGCGTTGTTTCGGACCGTTGCCCGACCCGCACTGTCGCTCGTACCTGCGCGGAACACTACACCGATGCGTCCCGTCGACTCGGCTCAGGAAGGCCCGTCGGTGCTCCCTTCCCGAAAACTCCCCCGAAACGTTCGCTGCCCGAATGTAAGGAGGGGTCCCCTGCTATACACGAGGCGTTAGCAGGGGACCCTTCCTTTCATCCGAGGAGGCCAGGTGGCGGTCGCGTTCGGCCTTTCGGAGCTGTGGGACCCGGTGGTACGCCGGAACCCGCACCAGTTCTACGACCGGGTGCGGGACAGCGGCGGACCGGTGCTCCAGATCGACCCCGCCGGCAACCGGCTGTGGGTGGTCGCCGGTCATGCCGACGTGCTGCACGGCCTGCGGCACCCGATGATCGGGCACGAGGTGCACCGGCACCGCCCGGACGGCCCCGCCCCGGCCCCGGAGGCGTTGTCCGAGGTGGCGAGGATCGAGTCCCGGCAGCTCATCAGCCTCGACCCGCCCGACCACACCCGCCTGCGGGGACTGGTCAGCGGCGGATTCACCGCGCGGGCGGTGGCCCGGCTGGAGCCGTGGATCGGTGACCTCGCCGACCGACTCGTCGACCGGGCACGTCGGCGGGGTCACGTGGAGGCGGTGGCAGACCTCGCCGATCCGGTGCCGGTCAACGTCATCGCCGAGTTGGTGGGCGTACCGGAGGCGGACCGGCCGCAGTTCCGGGCCTGGTCGGCGGCGATCGTGTCGGCCGGGTTCGACGGCCCGACGGCGACCCTGGAGTTCGCGGCGTACCTCGACGACCTGGCGGCGCGCCGCCGCGCCGACCCGGCCGACGACCTGATCTCCGAGCTGGTGGCGGCGGAGGACCGGGCGGACCGGCTGGACCGCGACGAGTTGGTGGCGCTGGTGCAGTTGCTGCTCATCGCCGGGCAGGAGACCACCGTCGACCTGATCGTCAACGGACTCCGCCTGCTGCTCACCCACCCCGCGCAGTGGGAGGCGCTGTGCGACGATCCCACCCTGGCCGAGGCGGTGGTGGAGGAGACGCTGCGGTTCCGGGGGCCGGTGGAGATCGTGCCGCCACGGTTCGCCTTCGCGGACGTCGAGCTGGCCGGTGGGCGGATCCCCGCGTTCGACCGCGTGGGGCTGTCGGTGTGGGGGGCCAACCGGGACCCGGCGGTCTTCGACCGGCCGCACGAGTACGACATCGCGCGCACCGACGTCCGTCGGCACCTCGCCTTCGGATACGGCATCCACTTCTGCCTCGGCGCGCACCTGGCGCGGTTGGAGAGCCGTATCCTGTTCGACCGGGTGGCACGGCACCTGCCCGGCCTGCGGCTGGCGGTCGACGCCACCGACCTGGACGCGTTCCGGCTGCATCACGACGGCCTGCCCCTCCGCGTGTGACGCCCGGCCGCCGCGCGCCGGCGCCGCCTCGGGATCCTGGGCACGCTCACGACGAGCCCTTTACCCCGCAGGGGTACGGGTGGAGGCCACCACGCCGGGCGGCCTCCACCCGGTGGATCACTCGAACAGGGACAGGGTCAGCGTCGAGGTGTACTCGCCCGCGGCGACATCGGCCGGGGTGCGCAGGAACAGGTCGGCGTCGACCGAGTACGCGCCACCGGCGACCGCGCCCGAGTCGAACGTGGAGACCAGCAACTCCTGGTCGACCAGACCCACGTTGTTGCCCGGCTGCGTCGGCTCGTCCAACACCGTCACCACCTCTTCACCCTCGCTGACCAGACCGGTGTCGCCACCGTCGA
>NZ_SISL01000656.1:0-2465 GCF_004307965.1 Verrucosispora sp. SN26_14.1
CGTTGTGTATAAGAGACCGGCGCCGGACCGAGCGCCGGGGTCGCCGGCACCAGCTCGCGCACGATCAGGTACACGCCCAGCCCGACCACGGCACCGCTGAGCACCGCGATGGTGAGGTGCAGGTTCACGCCACCACCTCCCGGGGATCGGGGGCGGGCAGGAAGCGGGCCGGTCGCGGCGGCTGGCTCATCGAGCGCACCCAGGCCAGCAGGCCGACGAAGGCAGCGCCGAGTACCGCCATCACCACCTGGCCGAACGGCGTGTCGTACGGCTGCACGTACTCGCGGTTGAGCAGCCCGTACCCGATGGTGGCCAGGGTCATCCCGGTCAGGAAGCGGACCGCGAACCGGGGTTGGGTGCGCTTGGCCTCGATCTCGCGTCTGGTGGCGACCTCGGCGGACGCCGCCGCGGCGATCGAGCCGAGGACGTCGCCGAGGCGTTCGCCCCGGTCGGTGAGGTGCAGGATGAGCGCCGCCACCACCTGGTCGCAGACCGGGTCGCCGATGTCGTCGGCGAACGCCAGCAGGGCGGAGCGGGCCAGCCACCCGGCCTGGAGCCGGGCGGCGAGCAGGCGTATCTCCTCCTGGATCTCCTCCGGCGCAGTGCCGACGGTGCCGATGATCGCCTGCTGGAGACCCTGCCCGGTGGAGGAGACGTCCTTGAGGCGGCGGGTCCACTCGCCGACCGCCTCGATCCGCGCGATCGCCCGCCGTTCCGCCCGGCCGACCGAGAAGAGCCACGGCGTACCGGGCACCGCCACGGCGACCAGCAGCCCGACCACCGGTAGCCCGGTCACCAGGAAGGCCAGCGCGCCCGCGACCACCGCGCCGATCAGCAACGCCTGATGGGTCTGCTGTTCGCGCAGCGTGGTGCCGGAGCCACGCCACAGCCGGCTGAGTCCCGGGCCCGCGCCGGGTGCCGGCCCGGGCGGGCGACGCGTGCCGACCAGCGCGACGACCGTGAGCACCAGCCCGGCCACGCAGGCCGCCCCGGAGACCACCGCGATGAGTTGGATGTTGTCGAGCACGGGTCACCGCCGCCCGAGTCGGGTCTGCTTGGGGCGTCGCCACGCGCCCTGGCCGGCCTCGATCCAGCGGCTGAGCAGCCGGGCGTCGTAGCCCACCCGCAGCAGTTGGCCACGGACCCGCTCCGGCAGGTGCCGGGGGACGGCCCGGCCGTCCGGGCCCGGTCCGAACACCTGGGTGGTGGTGATGCGGCTGCTCTCGCCGACGCCGAGCACCTCCTCGACGTGCGACACGAACCGGTGCTTGCGGCCACCGATCCCGGTCTCGTCCTCCACGTTGACATAGACGATGAGGTCGAGGGCGTTGCCGGCCATCCGGCGGGCCTGGTCGACGGTCATCTCGCGGCCGTGCGCCAGCGCCAACTCGATGATCCGCTCGCTCACCCCAGCGGGGGTACGCGCGTGGATCGTGCACATCGACCCCCGGCTGGTGGTCATCGCCTGGAGCATCGGCACGATCTCCCGGGACCGCACCTCGCCGACGATGATCCGCAGCACACCCATCCGGAGCGAGACCGGGATCAGGTCGGCGATGCTCACCTCGCCCGCCGGGCGGCCGTCCGGCCCGCGTTCGCCGTGCCCCTCCCGCGCCTCGAAGCTCATCACCGCACGGTGCCGCTGACCGCGCCGGGCTGGTAGCAACTCCCGGCTCTCCTCCAGCAGCACGTACGGCTCGTCCTGCGGGATCTCGCTCATCAGCGCCCGGATGACCGTGGTCTTACCGGCACCGGCCAGCCCGGCGACCATGATGTTCAGTCCGGCGCGCATGGACGCGCGGAGGAAGTCCCGCAGCAGCGGGTCGACCATCTCGTCCAGGTCACCCCGCGCCCCGGCCAGGTCGTCCAGGGTCACGTCGAGCGTGTTGTGCTTGCGGATGACCGCGTACGGGCGGTGGCTGACCAGGAACACGGCGGCCAACCGGCTGCCGTCGGGCAGTTGCAGGTCCAGGGTGGGCTTCGAGGTGGAGAGCGAACGTTCGGTGGCACCGGCCCGGCGGGCGGCCGCCTGGAGGATCTCCACCAGCTCGTCGTCGCTGTCCGCGATCGGGTCGGTCCAGTCCACGCCGCCGCCGTGCCGGGTGACGCGTACCTGGTCGCAGCCGAGGATGTGGACCTCCTCGATGCTGTCGTCGACGAGCAGCGTCTGGAGCCGACCGAGCCCGGCCAGCTCGGCGGTGACCTGGTCGAGCAGCAGCCGCTCCTCGCCCGCGGCCATCGGCGTACCGGCCCGGCGCACCGAGTCGGCGTACTCGGCGACCAGTTCGACCGCGAGCCGGGCCCGCTCGGTGTCCTCCTCGTCGACGCTGAACTCCCGGCCGCGCTGCCAGCGGGTGAGCCGCTCGCTCAGCTCCCGGCGCAACTCGCGGACGACCTGGAAGTCCACCCGGGGCCGGGGCGGTGGCTCGGGTGCCGTCGGCGCGACGGGCGGCGTCGGCGGATGC